>DUSO01000164.1 GCA_012842565.1 Bacillota bacterium | reverse complement strand
TACGAGATGACCTCGCGGACCCAGTTGATGGAGGCTATAGGGCCCGGACCACTGACTGTACTGTGTTCATCATAGGTCATGATCATCACCTTGTCCGCGACCCGGCCCAGGGCGTAGTAGTCGAACGCGCCGAACCAGGCTGCGCCGGGCATGTCCTTTGACTTGGCCGGGACGGAGATGGTCACCTCCTTGCCCCTGGCTTTCCCCATGGACGATAATTCTTGCATAAACTTGGTCAGGTACCCGCGGTCGCCGGGGTGGACATTTTCAAAGTCGATGTTGACACCCCTGAACCCTTCTTGGTCCAGGATATTGAGGATCTGCCGTATGGCTTTGAGCCTCAAGGACTCAGATCTCAAGACAGTATGTACAACCCCTTGGTCAAACCCCGACCCACGGTAATTGTGGATAAGGGCGTATGCGTCGATATCCGAAGCCTTGAGTTGCCGCGTGATATCATCGGGGTTCTGTCCGACTATGTTCCCTTGTTCATCCATAAAATAGGAAAACATGACCACGCCGTCAAGCACGTGCCGGCTGTAGTCGAGTGACCGGCGCGGGGCAGGGTCTCCGGGGTAGTTTTGCGCGAAGTATGCCAGCACCTCCACCTGCCCGCTGCGTCTGGCGGGCGCTACTGCTGGCGAAGATGAAGGATTCTGAACGGGTGGAGCCCCCGGACCTGAGAGGAGAGACCCAAATGCCCAGCCTACCCTGCCGTCTTTTAGCCTTACCTGGTACCAGCCCTCGTGGGAGGCAATCAAATTCAACTGTGTGCCCCTTTTCAATGTGGTTATCTTGCTGTAGTTTGTGCCTGGGCCCCTGCGCAGGTTAACCCTGTCACTGGACACCATGGCGGACCCGGGCACCGGCAAGGTCGCCCCGCCGTTGCCGGGGCCATTCTTCGACCAGCCGTCACCGCTTTGAGGCATGGCGCCGGGCTTGTTGCCCTCGGCGTGGGGGTTGGGCTTTGTGATCTCGACGGCCGGAGGGGATGGCTGGGGGTAAAATGTATCCCGCCCTTGCTGGGGGGGCTGGGCTGAGTGCGAAGACAAAAGGTAGAGCAGGACAGTGAAAATCGTTGCTCCGACTGCGGGGTCCATTTGGTTCCTCCTTGAGGTGAATACTTCGATCGGGTATCATGGCATAGACAATGTAGTAATGATTTTCGAAACTTGTGGGGCAAATCCTTTATGTAATTTCATGTCATCCAGGTTTTAGATGGAAATTGCGGGATTGTGTCGAAACCCGGGGAAGGAATTTATCGAATTGAGGAGAACCTATATGGTGCCCGGCCTTGCCGGGAAAAGGATCTCGGGGAGAGAACGGCGTGTACGAGAGGACCTTGCTATCCAACGGGATTCGAGTGGTCACGGAACATATTCCATATGTCAGGTCTGCGACCATAGGGCTGTGGGTCAAGACCGGTGCCCGGGATGAGAGGCCTGAGGCCAGCGGGATATCTCACTTCATAGAACACATGTTGTTCAAGGGCACAAAAAGGCGGTCGGCCCGCCGCATAGCGGAGGAGATGGACGCTATCGGGGGTCAGCTGAACGCGTTTACCAGCAAGGAGTATACGTGCTTTTACGCGAAAGTCCTGGATACCCATGTCGCCCTTGCCGTTGACATACTGGCCGACATGTTTCTCAACTCCGCTTTTGACCCGGCCGAACTGGACAAAGAGCGCGGAGTCATCATAGAGGAAATCAAGATGTATGAAGACTCGCCGGACGAGCTGGCCCATGACGAGCTGGCGCGGGCGGTGTGGGGCAATCGCTCTCTCGGGCTCAACATCATCGGCAGCGTTGAGACCGTCATGGGCCTTTCCAGGGAGGATCTCATCTCCCATATGGCAAGCCACTACGGCCCTGATAGGATCGTGGTGTCCTGTGCGGGTAACGTGACCCACCGGCAGGTGGTCGAGCTCGTGGAAAAGTACTTCTCAGGGCTTGAACCGGCACCAGGCGGTGTAGAGTCCCCCAGGCCTATTCCGCTCTATCGAAATGTGTTTCGGACCAAAGACACTGAGCAGTTACATATGTGCATCGGGCTTCCCGGGCTCCCCAGAAACCACCCGGACCGGTTTGCGCTCTACCTGGTGGACACCATACTGGGGGGCGGAATGAGTTCCAGGCTATTCCAGGATTTGAGAGAAGATCGTGGCCTTGTCTATTCCACATATTCATACCATGCATCATACGAGCATTCAGGCATACTCGTAATTTATGCGGCGATGAGTCCTTCGAATGCAGGGGTTGTGGCAAGCCTGATACAGGACGCTGTAAGGAAGCTTGTAAGGGAAGGGCCCTGTGAGGAAGAACTCGCCCGTGGCAAGGAACAACTCAAGGGCAATATGCTCCTGGGGCTCGAGAGCACCAGCAACAGGATGAGCCGGCTGGCCAAGATGGAGCTATTTGACGACAGGCTCTACACAGAGGAGGAAACGCTCGATCTGATAAATGCGGTGACCATGCAGGATGTGACGAAGCTCTTGCATGACCTGGTGGATGGAGTGCGGGTTTCGATTGCCGTTGTGGGGCCTCGTGCGGAGGATTTGAAGGATCGTATTGCCGTGGAGTTGTGATTTATGCTCATAAATCCGGGTCATGAGTCATTTATTGTACGAAGGGGCAATCGAATCGCGCAGGGAGGGAAGGCCATGCCTGCGTCCCCAGGTGAGTCGCTGGCCATAGGCGAGAGATTGGATACCCTCAAGAGGGGCATCGAAGAGCTGAGAAGGTTACTCCATTCCTCGATAGAGGAAAACGGTGGGCGCCTGGACAGCGCGCGAACGCGTGACATCAGCAGCCGGCTCGACTGTCTTGTAATCCAGTACCTTCGCATAAATGAGAGATTACAGGAAAGGGCTAAACCTTGCCGCTTTCAAGAAGCCCAGGGGCGGGATCTCGATGCGATTGAGTGACTTAGCCGGTAAAGAGGTAATCGACGTCAATAACGGGACCAGCCTTGGCACCATCTCCTCCCCGGAGATCGAGATAGATACCGAGACCGGCCGGGTCGTGTCCATCGTGCTCCCGGGGAGGAGGCGCGGTTTCTTTGCTCTGGGCCGCGACCCGGACCTCGCCATACCATGGTCCCGGGTAAAGACCATCGGCCCGGAGCTCGTGCTCGTGGAATTGCCGTACGACATGCGCGATGTATAGGGCACGTATTGTGCCTGCGGTACCGGTCATACCAACATCTTTCTGAAGAATACCCTGGCTCCTGTGGGACAGAATACTGTGTGATCCTATATCCTCAAAAGGAGGTCAGGGTATGGCTACAGTCATAGGAGTATTCGGCTCTCGGGATCAGGCCGAGGGTGCAATCCGCGAGATGAGAAACCGGGGATTTGACCAGAATGAAATCTCCATGGTGGCAAAGGGCGGCCAGGGCGGAGGAGGCCGGGGTGCCGGGGGCGGCATGAGGGGTGAAGGAAGCGCCGTTGAGGGCACCGTTACCGGCGGTGCCATCGGCGGGG
>DUSO01000163.1 GCA_012842565.1 Bacillota bacterium | reverse complement strand
GGCCGAACACGAGAACGACTGACGGAGGTGAGTCTGGTGCAAAGGCCGAGTCGTATGCCCATTACCCGTGCGGCTTGTTTGGCCCTTTCCATGGTCCTGGTGGTCCTTGCCCGGGGCGTATTCGGACCTTGCCGTCCCGGGGCTGCGGGCATCTTAACCCGGCTTCTCGCCGGGCCCTGCGTCGCGCTGGCTGCTCAGCAAGACAGTAGCGCCCGGCAGGGCGGCAGCGTTGAGCCGGGCAATAGCGTCCAGCAGGGTAGCGGGGCCCGGCCGAATAGCGACGTTGAAGCCCTTGTAGAGGAGGCCAGGAAACTCCTGGACGCTGGCGAGGCAGGGAAGGCATGTGTCGCCCTGGATAAGGTGCTAGCTTGTGACCCGGAGAATGCCCTGGCGTGGTATTTGAAGGGTGTGTGCCAGTACTCGCTACAGCGGCCGGATGACTCGCTGGAGGCCTTTACCCGTTCGCGCGAGCTCGGTTATGACGCCCCTCAAGTTCATTATTACCGGGGGCTCATCTACCTCGAGCGTGGCGATGTGGAGCGGGGCCTTGCGGAGGCAGCACAACTGCCCGGTGATTTCAAGTTAAAGGCAATGCTGCATTACAAGGCGGGGAATCTCTATTCCAACCGTGCCGGGAGGCACGACCAGCCGATGTTGAATGAGGCGCTGGCTCAATACCAGAAGGCTCTCTCGATTGATCCGGCCCTCGTCGATGCGAGTTTTCAGCTCGGCCTTACACTCTACGACCTGAAGAGATTCAGGGAGGCTGAGGCTGCCTTCCAGAGGACCCTCGAGCTTGATCCCGGCCACAGGGATGCCCTGGTAAACCTGGCGCTTACCTATCTTGTCATCGGCGACCGCGACGCGGCTCTCGAGATATATCGCCAGGTGCTCGAGGCCGAGGGCGATTCAGTATCGGTAAGGATGGCCCTGGGCGACCTTTCGATGGAAAAGGGGCTCTACAACGAGGCAGCCTATCAGTACCGCCAGGCGATCTCCCTATTGCCGGGGTGGGCCACCGCCCACCACAAGCTGGGGCGTGCACTCTGGCATGCCGGCGATATCTCCGGTGCAGCTTCCGCCTTTTCGGAGACCATCACGCTTTCCCCATATTTCACCTCCGCCTACCTGGACTGGGGGAATATGTGTCTTGAAAACGGAATGGTCCGGGAGGCCATTCAGCATCTGAAGGAAGCCGTAAGGTTGAGCCCGGGCATGGTGTCGGCAAGGCTGGCACTGGGGAAGGCCTACCTCGAGGATGGCGATGTAGCCAGTGCTATTCCTGAGTTTGAGAGGGCTGTCTCCTATAACGCCAGGTATTCCGAGAGTCACTACTGGCTTGCCATAGCTTATATGCAGGCCGGGGATGTCGACTCTGCGATCCATGAATTGCGCACGGTCCTGCACATAAATAATAGGCATGAGGGTGCTCGAAAACTACTTGATACCCTGCTCGGGAGAAAAGGCTAGGTATCTCAGGGGACAGGGGCTCTCACGGGATAGAGGCCGGCTCCAGGCCGGCCGGGAGCAATTAACGGGAAAGGAGTCAGAGGTATGCCAGATTGTTGTGGCGGCAGGATGGAGTCTGTCACCCTGTCCGTAAGCGGCATGAAATGCGAAGGCTGTGTCGAACGCGTTGTAAGGAGCCTTAAAGCCCTTGACGGGGTTCACGAGGCGAGTGCAAGCCTGGCGGACAAGAAGGTATCGGTCTCGTACGATCCTGGCACGGTGAGGCGTGAGGATATCGAGAGTACAATAGAAAACCTGGGATACCGGGTGCAGCGGTAGGGCAGCTGGAAGTGAAGGGCACCCGGCCATAGCGGCCATCAGGCTATGGGATGATATCTTTCCGCGGGGCCACTGTGACCCTCTTTGAGGGTGCGGTGGCCCCTTTATATGCCCGGCATGGGCGGTGTTAGCCCCTCCCGGATTTGAATGCCCGGCAGGCACAGGGTCTTGGTTACGGATTATAGGTTTTTGACATTTAGTGGATCATATGATAATATTAACCAAGAATTGGATAATATGGAGATTGATCCTAGGAGGGCCGTACGGCATTGAAGGCAAGACTGCTCCTATTCACCGGTCATCCCATTGTGAGGCAAGGTGTCCTGGACGCACTCAAGGATAGCGACGATGCGGAGGTGGTGGGCGAGGCCAGGTCCATTGTCGACATGATACGCAAGGCGCAAGATCTCGCCCCTGATGCAGTACTGATCGACCCTTTTACGATTGTGGTAGGTGTCGCGGAATTGGAAGCACTCTTACAGGACTTGACGCCGGCCGTAAGGGTGATGCATATCGCGGGTATGCACGGGCCGCACGAGTCCGGCGCTGCCCCCGGCGGACCCTGTATTCAGGGCGGACCTTGCAGTCATGCCGGGCTTTGCACCACTGGCGGGGTTTGTGCTGCTGGCAGGCTTTGTGCCCACGTTGAGCCCCGTGCCCATGCCATCCATCCCGGGGCGGCCTGTCCCGGGTCAGTCTATCCCGGGGCAGCCCATCCGGGCGTAGCCTCCCCCCAGGTGGCCTGTGTCCGGGCAGCGGAGGACCTGAATGTGAGGTGCACGTCGCCTGCCACGGGCGCCACCCCCAACGGGCGCCTTGACATACATAACACCGGAGTAATGACTCGCCCCCGGCTATATGACCCCCGCTGGAGGCTGACCCCCATGGAGGAGTCGGTCCTGGCCCTGCTGACGGAAGGGCATTCAAACAAGGCGATTGCCTCTGCCCTCAACTTGAGCGTCAACACCGTAAAGACCCATGTGAGGAGGGTGCTCCAGAAACTACGCGCAAGTAACCGGCAAGCGGCAACGAGGATTGCGGTCAATTACAGCGTCACCCAGAGGGATTAATCCATAGTAGCGGGAATCACCCTCAAAAATCATCCATTTAGGTAATGGACTTCCATGGAATATTATGTTAATATTGTCTCGCGGGGCGCCTTCCAGGGGCTGGCAAACATAACGGTGACTTATGAATGGAATGGACGGCTTCAGCCTGTGGAACGGCCAGGCACGGGAGAACGCTCGAAGAGGAGGGTCACCAATGTTCGGGATCATAGGAGGACGCAAGGTCAATCTCAACATCGGGATTGACGGTTTCTGCGTCAGTTTCAGGCTGTGGGGACATAGGGTAACCGTAGGTTAAGCCCGATAGGCAGGTTAACCCTGATGGCGGGTCCATGGGCCGTACACATGCCGGGTCAGGCCGGGCGGGGGGCCTCCTGTTGCGCCCCCCGCGGGGCCCCATTTTGAGCTGCCGAAGGGAGGCTGGTAGAGCTGATATCCGTCTCTCAAACGGGCACTGGTTTAGGGTTGTGCAGTTTTCGGCTGCGGGATGGCATCAAGGTCCTCCAAGGGCCCGACCAAGTCATATTGCTTGATACCGGGAGGTCCATGTGGACGAAGCTTACACGAGAGGCCTGGTCACTTGTGGCCGTTTCATGTGGTATGAATCACAGGCCCCATGTCACCGGCCCCGGTACTGGCCAGGCTGACGGAGGGTGTGACGGGACGAGCACGGAGGGTGAGGCCTTGGTCACGGCGGGAGATGAGACCTTCACCACGGCGGGCGAGGCCTTCGGCTCGCTCATGAGCTATCTTGTTCAGGATGGTTATCTCGACGGCCCGGCAGGAGCCGGTCCGGAGGAGGGTGTCCAAGCCCGGAGTCCTGAGGCACATGCCCCTCCCCCTATAAAGAGGGCGTATCTTAACATCACCGATCGCTGCAATCTCAGGTGCCTGACCTGCTATTTCAACGCAAGATCACAGGCGGGCGAGGACGACCTCCCGGTTGACGCCTGGCTGGAGGTAGTTGAACGAATTGCCCGGGATGGCATTACGAGTGTTGTAATAAGTGGAGGAGAGCCCCTCATCAAGGCAGGCATCATGGGGTTATTGGCAAAGACTGCTTCACTGTTCGAGACTGTCACCCTGCTCACAAATGGCACAATGGTCACCGAAGGCATTGCGAAGGACCTGGTCCGGCTGGGCATTCGCATCCAGGTAAGCCTCGAGGGCCGAGACCGGTCTTTGCATGATATGGTTCGCGGGCCGGGCAGCTTTAATGCAGCTGTCACAGGTATCAAGAGACTTACCTCTGCAGGGTCGCGGCATATAGAGTTGGTGCCGACCATTACCAAGAAGAACCTCAAGGGCCTTACGGGCTTCGGGGATTTCGCGCAATCACTTGGTGCAGGCTATCACTTTAGCCTGTTTATGCCTGTTGGCCGCGGGCAGTGCTGGTCAAGGGACCTGGAGGTCACGCCCGCGGATCTTGCGACCTTCGTCGTAAGCTTAATGGACCGGGCCGACGGCCCGCGCAATACACCTCCACTTGATGTCTGCCCCAGGACATCCTGTGGTGCCGGTGAGAGGATCATCAGCCTAGGGCCTGATGCCACGGTCTACCCGTGTCCGCTTCTCCACCTACCTGGCCTCGCCTCCGGGAACGCCCTTAAGGAGTCGCTCGGGGTCATAATGGGGCGGATGATGGGGCTCATTCCGGGAGTAGATGATCTACCCGGGTGCAGTGAATGCGACGTCAGGTATTTCTGTGGTGGCGGCTGCAGGGCCGCGTCATACCAGGATCGGGGCGACTTTGTGGCAAGAGATCCGTATTGCGAGTTTTATAGGCGCCTCTATAGGGCCTTTGTGTGGGAATGGCGCGATGACAGGGCGCTGGAGGATAACCTCGCACTGGTACGCAGGTGTCTCTTAGAGGGTGCCTCTTAAAAGGAGGATCGCCTTGAACCCTTTACCAGGTATTCACCAAAATGGTACAGCACTTTTCTGGACGATCTTCGTAGCGTCATGTGTGGCGTGCCTGTGGGTAGATTGGACCGGGCCTACTGGCGCCTCCTGCGCCGCGAGGCAGCAAGCTCGACGGGCGCGGGGCCGGGGGGTTCAGGGAGGCCTAAACCTTGTCCCCATATTATGTATCACCGCGATGGGGATTATTGCCTTTGTCACGAGAAAAGACCCTGCGCTCCTCTTGGGGCTCGAGGATAACGCCATCGCAAACATACCCCGGGCGGCGACGTCTGTAATCATTCTCCTGGCATTTTGTTCCGGGAGACTGGTGCAGGGCCTGCTGCTCCCCGGGCTTACTTCAAAGCTCATCCGGGATGGCCTCATCATCCCGGGCGGGAGCTTTAGCCTTGTGATGCAGCAGCCTCTATGGATTTCCCTCAGCGCGGGGATTCTCTATATCGGCTGCCAGACCTTTGCCGAGGAGTTATTCTTCAGGGGCCTGGCTTTCCTGGCCTTTCACCGCCTGCTCGTGTTTGCCGGGCGCCAGCCGGGCGGAGCAGCGGACCAGGCATGGACTGTCACTGCTGCGGCGTTGTTGCAGGCCCTCATCTTCGGACTGGTACATTTCCTGCCGGCATATGTGGCTTTCCATCGCCGGGGGATCAAGGCTCCTCTCATGCTGTGGTACATGATGGCCATGCCCACTGGATGCGCCTTTGCCTTCGTCACAATAAACCTTGCCGGCGGGTCTTTATGGCCGGGGTGGATCGCACACTGGGTCCTCAATTATGCAAGTCTTTGCTGGATACTTGCCAGCCGTCTAATGAAAGCTCGAGAATCTCGCTACATTACCGGGGAGCGCTAGCTTACGGGAGGCCGGCATAGCGATGGGTCTCCGGGACCGCGGTGGCATTTACCGGGAAAGGAGGGAGCGGCGGCTCCTCCCGCGAGTAGACGCTGGAGCCCTTGCCGTCGCATAATCTGGTGACTCTTGACAGAGCGCATTTTTCTGAACGGGGTGCCGTCCCGGCTCCTCCCTTAACTGCGGGCCCGGCCCGGACTCTGGGTCCGGCTACGACTCCGGGTTTGGCCCCGGGCCCGAGTTTGGTGGGGGATCCTGTCCTCAGCCTGCGGGCTGTGACCAAAGTATATAAGGGCGGCCCCAGGGTGCCGGACAAGGTGGCGGTAGACAATCTCAGCCTTGACGTCATGAGGGGTGAGTCGGTCTGCCTCCTGGGCCCCAATGGGTCAGGCAAGACGACACTGATAAAGATGATAGCAGGCCTGGTTACCCCGACAAGGGGGGTGATCAGGATCGGGGCTATGGCGCAGGCCAGCAGCCATTCGCCCGTCCGGGGGCCGGGATCAAGGGGGGCCCCGGCCAGGCTGGGCATAGTATCGGGCGATTCCAGGTCCCTGTATTGGCGTTTAACCTGCGCCCAGAATCTCCAATATTTCGGGACCTTAAGGTCGGGCCGGTGGTGGCGGGCCCTCAGTAGGCGCATCGACGACCTGCTGCAGGCCCTCGGGCTTGCCGGGGTCCTCCATTTGCCGGCGGGGGACTTGTCCCGTGGGCTCCAGCAACGTCTTGCCCTTGCCGTCGGGCTCATTTCAGACCCGGAGGTTCTAATACTTGATGAGCCAACGTCAGGGCTGGACGTCTTGGCCGTAACCGGGCTCAAAGAACTTCTCCGCAGGCTCCTGGCAGATGGCAGGACATTATTCATCGCCACCCACGACATGGGCTTTTCAGAGGCAATATCCGATAAGGTTGCCATCATGCAGGAAGGTCGTCTCATAGCCTTCGACACAGTCCTTGGGCTTTCAAGGCTCCTCAAGACTCAGAGTTACGAAATCCTGGTAGATGGCAATCTGGAAGGCCCGGAAGTCCAGCGCCTTATGTCAACTCCGCTGGTAACCATAGATACATTGCCGGGAGGGGTGCGCATTGCCGCGGATGTTGAAGATATTCGCTCTCTATACCATATACTGGATATCCTGAGACAATCAAGAGCGAGTATCTTAAGCCTGGCAAAGAAGGAACCCAACCTTGAGCGCGTGTATAAAGAAATCGTCGGAGGTGCTGGAATTGGCTCTATACCTGGCTCTTTGTGTCGCCGAGATAAGGCGGGGGATAGAGATGCAGGTGCGATATCCGCTCTCAGCGCTGGCTGAGATACTGGGCCTTCTTATCGCGCTGTTGGCGGCCATGACCGGAATGGATGTCTATCCCGGCCGTGTAGTCTCGCCGGGGATCCACAGGGGAGTGAGCCTGGTTGGTTTCGTGGCCCTATTTGCCGCCCTCGTAGGGTTACAGGGCCCAAGTAGGGTCGTCAGGGATGAGGCTGACCTTGGTACCCTCGAACAGCTCTGCATGGGCCGTTTCAGCCTGCATGAAATCATCATCACCAGGGTCCTGGCGGATACCCTGAGGCTAATTCCCATCCTTCTCTTCGTACTCATCTTGGCTGCCAGGATCTCAGGCACACCGGTATTCGTGCCGCTCCACCAGGTCTCCGTCATGTTCCTGCTGACGGGGGTCGGCATGCTGGGCTGGGGACTCATGGTAGCTTCTCTGGTCTTGCTGGTCAAGCGGATGGGGTTTCTTACCAACCTTATCAGCCTGGCCATGCTCCCCCTGGTTTTCCTGCCTGCGGAGTCATTACCGGGGCCGGTTGCTATCCTCGCCAGCACCATCCCCTTCCGCTGGAGCATGATGATCTTTCAGCGAATAGCCCGGGGAAGGCTATTGGGGCCAGGGGTGACCGGGACCGGCGAAATCATCTGGCTTGTCGGAACCAGCTTGGTGAGCACAGCCGCCGGTATCCTGGTGTTCAAGGCCGCGGATAGGAGTGCCCGGATGCGCGGACTGCTGGGCAAGTATTAGGGGCCACCAGGCCTGCACGAGGAGGGCTGGAATATGGGTTTGCCGTACACGTCAGGCTGCGATACGGCCTCCCGCAACCCCGGACATTCGCCGGCTACCAGGGTGTCTGAAGCGCGGGCTGCCGGGGCGTCTGAAGGAATGGGGGCGGTCTTCGAAGGGGTTCGCGACCTTCATGTCAAGTTGGGCCATCTATACCTCGAGTATGCAATCAAGTCTCAGGAGGAGACCGATAGGGCGGTCTTCGTAAAAAAGGCCCTGGACGCCTTTTCATCTGCCAAGGAGCTGGGCGCAGGGGGGCAGGCCTGCATCGGGATGAGCAAGGCCCTGATAATGGGGATGAGGCTGGGTCCCCATGATCCCCTGGAATCGAAATGGATGGTCGACAGAGCTATATGCGAAGCAGAGGAGGCGGTTGCCGCGGACCCCGGCAATGAGCAGGGCCACTGGGCCCTCGCAGAGGCCCTTATGACAAAGGCTCTGAAATGCCCTGATGCGGAGCCGGTCTCGCTCATTCACAGGGCGGCCTTGAGCGCTGAAGTTGCGCGGAAATTAAAGCACGGCTGATACCCAAGCACAGCTGGCCAATAATGCGCCCGACTCTCTCCTTGCCCGAGGTCGGTGCCGCCGGGGTCAGGTTCGCCTTACCCGTCGTTTGCCCACTCCCATGCTCTCCATGTTGCAGAATTCCCTGGTTACCAGGTAGAGGAGAGACATCACCGGGAAGAGCATCACAGTCGCGGCTGCCACAACCCCGGAATCGTTCAGGACAAAGGCTGCCCCAGCGGCGACGAGTGAGGCGGGGAAAACCCGCGCGTAAGCCGGGTAGCGCGCAAGGACCTGGGCCAGGACTCCAACCGGGCGGTGGATCAGCATCGCAATAGCCACTACAAAGGCCGCTAACACCCGGGTCCAGATGGTATATCTCAGTAGCCTCAGGTTCATGCCAAGCTTACGGTGAATGAGGCCGGTAAGCTCGCGAGCCCCGCCCGTTGTGATAGAGGTGACAAGGCGGCCTAAGTGCGACGCCCGGGAAGCACCCGGAAAGGCATCATAGAGGGCTAGACCTGCGGTCAGGATTATAAGGAGGGCGGCCATGGCGATGATATGGGCGCGGTGCACCTTCTTGCGTGTGAGCAGCAGGTAGGCCAGGCCGAACCCTATTGCACCCGATAGAAAGCCCCCGACGTTGGCTCCGAGCTGCGGGAAACCGATTACCGCGAGGGCAAAAAGGAACCACGCTGCGACGGTGACCCGGCCGAGGGCAGGGATGGCTGGCTCCCATCCCGCGACTGGTTTGGCCGGCCCATGGGCAAAGGCGTCAAAGCATGCCCCTACTCCGACGATGGCGGCTCCCAGTATTACGCCCATGTACTCATTGCCTATGCCATAGTAGCGCGCCCCCCCGAGGACATCGTAGCTCAGGAGCGAGTTGTGTATTAGCCTACCTCCGGCGAGACAATCTACGCACAAGCCGGTCACCGTGAATACGGCCAATAATCCGACAGTCCCCATGCCGGGCCTACCGGCGAGGGACGCCCCGGTCGCGAGCGCAACCGCCCCGAGCGCTATCAGGGTGATGGTCCATGCTATGTTGTCAGACGCAAAGGGACTGGTCAAGAGCATTGCTAGGGGAACACTCATGGCAACTATTAGCCCGGAGTTGGCTATATCTCTCACCAGGGCGAGGGAGCCTTTCGGCAGCAGCAGGCCCAGCATCACAAGGGTGACCGCGATGATCTGGAAGCCCACATAGGCCTTGGATACGGGGGCACGCTGGCTCGACATGCGCACCAATTTCCCCTGGATTAGACGGAGCTCTTCGAGGGGATCCCTGGAGGGTACCCGTGAGTCCCCGGGCCTTGCCGATTCCACCGGGCGGCCGAACATCTCCGCCGGCTGGGGGAGCTCCAAGAAGGACAATATCGATGGAGCTATATCGAGGTTAGTTATCAGCCCTGCCCGCCGTGTCGTCGGGGAGGAGAGCAGCCCCGGTCGAATGCCGCCGCCGAAAGCGAAGACCGGGGTAACCATATTATTGGCCGGCTGGCTCTCGGCGGGAGGGGTTGGAACCACCAGCATAACCATTGTATCAGCGAGGTCGTACCTCGAGATGATGGCCCCGATGAAGGCGTCGATATCGCTCAAGGCCTCCTTTTTCCGGGAAGCCATGACATCCTTTGAGAGAAACCTCGACTCCCTGGAAAGCCTGGCCGTATCGCCGGTCTCGATGACAATGAGGGCTGATTCATCCATCACCTTGTCAAGGTAGTCCCGAAGGGCGCGGAAATCGGTACGCCTTCCACCCGGGAAGGCGGGGTCTTTCATGGTAACGTTGCTCCCGATGTATGCAAGGTCAACCCTTCCCGATTCGTCCATCGCAATGCAGACGGCAAGCCTTGATGCCTCCTCGTTAGAATCCGCATTGCCCAGGACGGCGGTCTTGAGATTGGCCCTGTGTAGCATTTCGCCAAGGAGCCCAGGCCGTATGGTGTAGTCCTCATGAGAGTTTGCCCGTATTATCTCCATGATATAGGGATGCACCGCGCCGGCAGGCGGGGGTGTAAGGCCGGTATTTCGCCTGTATATGTCGCCAGCCAGGTCAGGACCCGCCTTTTCAGAAGTTGAATAGGCACAGGGAGCTACTGCCGGCCCTATTGCCCTGCTGCCAGCCCCCAGAGTCATATACTCATGGACGGGCACATTGGTCCTGGCCGTTCTGGTCACCATAAGCCCGCATGCCCCGCTGCTCAAGAGGCGGGTTAGATTTGGCGTATTCTCCCGGGTGAAGTCGTCAAGCAACAATCCATCTGCAATCACAACGATGGCCTTACGCCTCTTGCGAATAACATCTCCGGCGTCGTGAGCGGATCCTGCCGTATGTTGGAGCTGGCTTGACAATGTCACTAACAAAAGGATAAGCCAAACTGCGGTCCTGATCAAGATTCGCATGCCGCCTGCTTCGCCTTTCGCCTGAAGACCTCCTGGTAAAAAAGACATGTATCCTCGACCATCCGATCTATTGAGAATCGACTGGTGACTTTTTCAAAGGCATTTTGGGCCAGGCGCGACGCCTCGTCACGATGCGATAGTATCCAGATAAGGGCACGGGCGAGTTGTCCGGGGTCTGAGGGGGCCACCAGCAGTCCCGAGACACCGTCCTCTACTACCTCCGGGATACCTCCGGTGCAAGTGGCTACAACCGGGACCCGGCTGGCCATGGCCTCAATCACGCTTACCGGCATCCCTTCGGATAAGCTGGCCAGGACAAAGACGTCGAAGGTTCGCAAGAGTGCCGGGATGTCGTTCCTGTGCCCGGTGAATGCGACCCTCGCGCCGATGCCAAGGTGGCCAGCCAGTGCCTGGAGTTGAGACCGCATGGGGCCGTCCCCGGCCACCACCAGCTCTGCACCAGGGAAAGCCTCCCTAACCAGGGGGAATGCACGCAAGAGCACATCCACGCCCTTCTGGGGAATGAGCCTGGCAACTGTCCCGACGACCGGGCCCCTTCCCGGCTTCAAGACACCCGGTGAGCCAAGATCACCTGGCGGCTTAGCGTTACCCGGTGGCTCCACGTCGCCAGGCGGCCCGGCATCACCCGGTGGCTCGACGTCGCTTGGCAGTCGGACACCGCCGCCCCCGCCGGGCGGGACGGATATAAACCTCTCGAGCGCAATGCCGTTTGGAATGCAGGTTACGAGCATCGCGCTGGGATGGGAAAGCTCCAGGTATTCCCTCTCGAGGGCCCTTGATACGGCTATTACGCCGTCGGTGCTGCGGGCCAGGACCTTCTCCACCAACTTGGCCAGGTTCCATGCCCTGGATCCTGAGCCAAACTGCCCGGCTATTGAGTTGTGCACCGTGCATATGGTGACGGGCCGGTAGCCAGATGAAACCCCAAACGTTGCCGCTGCCATGCGCCCTACCATGGAAGCCTTGAAGCCGTGTGTGTGCACCAACCGGGGTCGAAGCCTGCCGAGAATTCGGATGAGCCCGGCCCAGGCCATAAGATCTCCATGTGGGCTGATTCTACCAGGCAGCGACAGCGGGATCAGTTTGACGCCCGCTTCAAGGAGGTACCTTGAGGAATCGCTGTCTTGTGGGTATACGTCCCGGGGGCATGCGATTGCCACCCGCCACCCCCTGGCGCTGGATCCCACGGCCAGCCGCATGACATGGTCTTTCATGCCTCCCTCAGCGGGCCTCATAACATGGAGCACATCGAGTTGTATCAAGCGCTTTGATACTCCTTGAGCCTATCGGCGAAATCATTGAGTTTCTTTGAAACGAGGTAATTGATAGTGCCCTTGGGGCAGGTGCCATCGGGCTTGAGCTGCCACGCTGGAACCCCAGTCAGGACCTCGATACCTTCATCAATAGTCTTGACAGCATAGATGTGAAATTTTCCCTGGCGCACAGCCTCAATTACCTCCTCTCATGGATGCACCGCCTCGCCGGGCAGTTGCTGGAATTCCTCCTGCGTCAAGGGTGTGCCATCCTCTTTAAGCGGTATGGATGCCCCGGGTATGGATGCCCCGGGCCCTCATCCTGTGGAGCAGGTAGGTCAAAAGGAGAATTGCGCCTCCCAGGAGGTCGGTATACAGGCCCGGGTCAATCAGAAGCAGCCCGCCCACCAGGAAGGCAATCCTTTCAGGCCAGGATGCCGCAGTCACCAGCCATCCCTCCAGGGCGGCGCCTATCCCGAGCATACCAAGGATGGCCCCGGCAGTTACCCGGATTATACCGGGAATGGTCACGTTGATGAGCAGCAGGGATGGCGAATAGGCAAAGAAATAGGGCACAAGGAAGGCTGCAATGGACAGTTTGGTGGCCTCGATTCCCGTCTTGAGGGGATTAGCGCCTGCGATTCCGGCGCCGGCCATCGCTGCAAGGGCAACTGGCGGGGTAACATCCGCCACGATGCCAAAATAGAAGGTAAACATGTGCGCAGCAAGGACCGGGATACCGAGCTTGACCAGCGCTGGAGCTGCAATGGTTGAGGTTATGACGTAGTTTGCGGTGGTTGGCGCCCCCATGCCCAGGATAAGAGACGTCAGCATTGTGAAGGCTAGGGTTGGCAGCAGGTGCCCACCCGCGAGCTCCAGTAGGCCGTTGGCCAGCTTGAGCCCGAGTCCGGTGAGGGTGACAGTGCCTACGATAATGCCGGCTGTTGCGCAGGCCAGGGCAACAGCGAGGGCGTTCCTTGCTCCCTGCTCGAGGGCTGCCAGGATGTCCCTGGGCGTCATACGGGTCCTGGGGCTAAGTGCACTTACAGCGAGAGCAAGCAGGATGCCATAGAACGCCGCCTTTGTAGGCGTAGCACCCTCGACAAGAAAGTAGATTATTCCAATGAGTGGGATGATAAGATGTCCCCTCTCCCTTATGATGGTTGACAGGCGGGGTATCTCCTCCTTGGTCAGGCCCCTCAGGCCGGATTTCTTCGCCTCAAGGTGAACTACTATGAAAACGCCGGTAAAATAGAGGATGGCAGGTATCACCGCTGATTTCGCGACCTGGAGATAAGGGATGCCGATGAATTCCGCCATGAGAAAGGCGGCTGCCCCCATGATGGGGGGCATGATCTGTCCACCTGTAGACGCAGAGGCCTCAACGGCGCCGGCGAATTCCGGCCTGTATCCCAAGCTTTTCATCATGGGTATGGTCAGGCTCCCGGATCCGACGGTGTTGGCCACTGAGCTGCCCGATACCGTCCCCTCGAAGGCGCTGGTGATCACGGCTACCTTTGCAGGCCCTCCCGCAGCCCCTCCCGCTATGGCGTTGGCGATGTCGATAAAGAGCCGCCCGATACCGGTCCGTTCCAAAAAGGCCCCGAACAGGATGAATAGGAATATGAAAGTCGACGAGACCCCCAGGGGAATTCCCATTATGCCCTCGGTGGTATAGTACATGTGGCTTATTATCCGGTGCAGGGATGCGCCCCTGTGCTGGAGGAACCCGGGCATATGCGGGCCGAAATAGCAGTATAGCATAAAGGCCGAAGCCACCATGACTATGGGTAACCCCACGACCCGCCTTGCCGCCTCCAGCACGAGCAGGATCGCGAGCCCTCCAATTACCATGTCAAGTGTTGTGTAATTGCCCGCGCGGTAAAAGAGTGCCGTGAGGTTGACCGCGACGTACCCGGTGATGACAACGCTCAACCCGGCGAGTATCACGTCGGAGACGGCGAGCCGGTCTCTACCTGAGTGCCGTCCGGGGTATAACAAGAACACGAGGACCAGCGCAAATCCCAGGTGAATTGAGCGTTGCAGTTGTGCCGGCAACACACCGAGTGCTGCAGTATAAAGGTGGAACAGGGAAAAGGCGACGGCTATCGCCGAGACGACCCAGGTGAAGAGGCCGCCGATTTTCCTGTATCCAGCCTCCCTATCAAACTTGAGCCTCACCTCTTCTATATCTACCGCATCCATATCATTGCACCTGCCCTATTTATTGCACTTGCCCTGCTGGGTATGACCCCTGCGATCCTGGAGGCACGGCCGTACCCTAGGGCCCGGCCCTACCTGCCAGCCCAAGAAGGACGGCTACAGGGGAGCGCCTCCTCACCTGTATCACTATTGACGTACCGGGAGCCGCAAGTGACGCAAGCGGTATACTCTCCTTGCCGATTACGATGTGGTGCCGGGCAACCCGGCCAATGGCCAGCAGGAGTCTCCTGAAGGATCGGCGGAACCCCGTTATACGTAGGTGTCCATCCTCTAGTACAATCTCCTGCCCCTCGAGTTCCTCGGAGGGTAGCCCCGCTCCGAATGAATAGTAGATGCTCTCGACCAGATCAAAGTTCTCGGGCCCGTCAATCCTGAAAATCTCACTCACCGGTGTCTTCATTACCGAGTGAATGAACTGGATCGTAAATTGGTCACCGGGGCTCACGCGGCGAGAAAATACGATCGAACCATTGGAGTAGAGGGATATCTCGAGGTAGAGACCCCACGGCACAAGGAGGGCGGCTACAAAGGCCGCCACCAGCGCCGGTCCTGCCAGGACGATTATACGACCGAGCGGGAGAAAACCCCGCCCGGCCTTTCCCTTATCCTTCTCCGCCCGGCCTTTCCTTGCCCAATAGGTCACTTGAGGATGCCCTTTTCCCTATAGTACCTCTCTGCTCCCGGGTGGAGCGGGGTCGAGACCCCATTTAAGGCATTCGCCAGGCGTACCTCCTTGCCCTTGGCGTGGGCCGCCGCCAGGTCTCCCAGGTTTTCAAAGAGCGCCTTTGTAAGGTTATAGACAAGGTCCTCATCAAGATCACTTCTCGCAATTAAGATGGCCTGCACAGCCACTGATTTGACCGGGTCGGCCTGGTGCATGTACGTCCCGGCAGGGATGGTAATATGAGTAAAGAACGGGTACTTAGCCTTTAGCTTTCCATAGACATCATCGGGGATGTTCAGGAGACGGATCTTGTGCATGGCTGCCACATCCTGTAGGGCAGCCGTCGGGGTACCTGCAAGGACAAAGAACGCGTCGATGTGTTTATCCTTAAACTGGTCGGCGGATTCGGCGAAAGACAGGAAGTGGGGGGAGATGTCCTTGTAAGTTATCCCATAGAATGCAAGGAGTTGGCGGGCGCATACCTCGGTGCCGCTTCCCGGTGCTCCCACTGATACCCGTTTCCCTTTAAGATCCGGCACCGACTTTATGTTGCTGTCCCCGGATACTACAATCTGCAGAGTCTCCGGGTAGAGCGCCGCAATGACCCTGAAGCCCTGTAGTTTTTGCCCCTTGAATACCTCCGTGCCGTTATAGGCATAATCGGCGGTGTCATTCTGCACGAGGGCGAGGTCTGCTTCACGCCTTTCTATGAGCCGTAGGTTTTCCGCCGAGGCTCCGGTACTTTGAGCCGTCACATTTACGCCCTTGACCTTGTCATTGAAGATCTGTGCCATTGCCCCGCCTAACGGGTAATAAGTCCCTGCCGTTCCTCCTGTGGCAATCACGAGGTTCACCGTTGCCGAATATACCTGGGCAGACATGAGAGACAGGAGACACACACCTAGCAAGACGACTAATGCTCTCCTCACGGTCCTCCACTCCTTCTGCAGCTCTCACTTCTCAGGACAGCCATGGAAAACACAGGATATGCTCATGACTTAATATTGGACAGCGGTGGCCGTTTTCCTGCCGGACCAGAGTCAGACCATCTGATCTCGGCGGCCTGAGGCACCATAAAGTGCTGCTCCGTAAGGGAAGCGCGTGTTGTCCCCCCGGCGGGTCTGGCGATTTTTGCACTGGGCCCTGGCGTTCGCCCCTCTGTTGCGGCTGCGAAGCGCTCCAAGACTTTTGTAGGCTTTAAGCTTTGAAGATCCCCACCACCTCCCCGAAATAGGCGCGGTGGTAGTCTTTGTGGGGGTAGAACTCTTCTATCGATGGATCCAGAAAGTGGCTTGGGTCTAGATCCTGCCAGTACACTTTGCGGCATTCCACCACCAGGTCGGCTTCGGCAAAGCTGGGCGCGGCGACGACCTGAGAAGCGACCGGCGTCAGCCCTGACTCGGCAATCTTGTCGCCATCCCGGCCCGATTTTGTACCAAGTAGGTTGAGCGCGTCCCGGCAGGATTCCGGAAAGGCGCACACTGTGAAGGTGTCGTAATGGTTGGCGAATTCGTACGTGTAACGGGTAGGACGCACAACGGCGATGAGAAGTGGCCTGTCCCAGATGAAGCCGATCGCACCCCACGAGATGGTCATGGCGTTGAAGTGATTCTTATGGAAGTCGCCGCTGGTTAGTAACAGCCATTGACGGTCGAACAAGTGATACGGTCGGGCAGTGAAGTCATAGACAGGGATTGGTTTGCGTTCCATGGTTGCACCTCGATATGTCGGAATTTATCACCAAGTATACCCATTTTTGATACACGGGTCAAGTCATTTTTCCGCTGGAGCGTCTTTCACGCCTCATCTCGGATGAGGGTTTTCGGAAACTCCGGTCGCCAGCCGAACGTTTCTCTTTGCATGTTTTGAGATTGGGATGCCATAATCACGGCATCTTTCCCCTCTCTCTTTGCCTTTCTGAGTGCGTCATCTGCCGCCCGTATCAGGCCAGATGCGCTGTCGGCATCTTCAGGAAAGGCTGCAACCCCGATTGATATGGTAAACTTCCTCTGCGGGAATGGGGCAGACTTTACGGCGGCCCTCAGTCTTTCTCCAACTGCACGCGC
>DUSO01000013.1 GCA_012842565.1 Bacillota bacterium | reverse complement strand
TCATAACGACTAACACCGTTCTGGGGCGGGCCGCTTATTCAGTAGGGGGCAACAGAGAGGCAGCCCGCGTTTCAGGGATCAACATAGACCGCACCAAGATAGCGGTTTACACCATCATGGGGATAATGGCGGCCGTAGCAGGGCTCGTCCTCACCGGCCGGCTTAATTCCGCTAACGCCCTCATGGCCGAGGGCGCGGAGCTGCAATCCATAGCGGCGGTGGTGATCGGCGGGACCAACCTGTTTGGGGGAGAGGGAACGATTGTCGGGACTCTTATAGGAGCCGTTATCATGGGAGTCCTGGGAAATGGCCTGAACCTGCTCAATGTCTCTGCCTTCTGGCAGCGGGTCATCATGGGCATTGTCATAGTCTCTGTAGTGGTATTCGACCAGTGGCGGAGGAGGACGTTTGAAAGTTATTAATTGAGGAGGCGATTGGAAAGTGACGAGGCTCGGCGTTCTAACGTTTTCTGATGGACGTCCCTGGGTGCATGAGCAGATGCTTAACATGAACCAGGATCTATTGGATCGTTTGGTAAGCGCCCTAAAGGAAACCGGGGAAATCGAGCCATTGGTAGGCACCGAGATCATATATACCCCGGAGCAAGCGAAGCGCGAAGCCGAGCGGCTGGCATCGATGGGGGTAGACGGGACGATACTGAATTTCTCAATATGGTGTTTCCCGTACCTCGGGGCGATATCTGCAAGGTACGGCAAGCCACCTTTCCTGCTTCTATCCAACCTCAATCCGAAGGCGCCGGGCCTCATCGCAATGCTGGCTACAGGCGGCTGTCTGGACCAGCTGGGGATACCCCATTCGCGGTTATGGGGCGACGTGAGAGACCAGCGGGTGATCGAACGCATCAAACGTTTCGCCCGGGCTTGCAAGGTAGTCAACGGGCTCCGCGGCCAGACCTGCGGCCTTCTGGGCGGCCGTGCCATGGGAATGTATATCGGTACCGCTGATACCAGCCAGTGGCAGAGGGTGTTCGGGGTTGACCTCGAGCACGTAGATCAGTCAGAGATAATCCGCCTCGCCGAGGGGATACCGGAGGAGAGGGTCACCAAGGGGATGGAGTGGCTGGGGGCTGCCATTAAGGGGATCAATTGGGACGAAAAAGGTCTTAGTCCGGAAAGGTTGGGACGCCAGATAAGAAGCTATTACGCAACAAAGCAGATCGTCAATGAACATAAGTTGGACTTCATTGCTATCAAATGCCAACCTGAGCTGAGCGACCATTATGTGACCCAGTGTCTTACCCAGGCTTTCTTGAACGACCCCTATGACATGGAGGGAGATAAGGAACCTGTGGTGTGCGCCTGCGAGGCTGATCTCGACGGCGCTCTCACGATGCAGATACTCAAGCTCCTGACGGGGGATCCTGTATTGTTCTATGACCTTAGACACTATGATCCTCTTGAGGATGTATATGTGTTCAGCAACTGCGGAGCAATGTCGACATATTTTGCTGGCTGTAGTCGAGACCCCAGCGAAAACTTGAAGAAGGTCACGCTCTATCCTCAGACCCCATTCTATTATGCAGCCGGCGGAGCGGCAGTGCAGTTCATGGCGGCCCCCGGCGAGGTGACCTTTGCTAGATTGGCCCGGAAAAACGGAAAGTACTGGATGGCGATATTCCACGGACATTTTGTCGAGTATCCGGAGTCAAAGCTCCGGGAAACCTCTCCTGAGTGGCCTCAAGCATTTGCGAAGATCGATGTCCGGGCTGAGGACCTCATAGCTGGCCTGGGATCGAACCATGTCCATACCGTTTTGGGCAACCATGTCGATTGCCTTATCGAGGTCTGCTCCATGTTGGGGATCGAAGCCAAGGTATTCGGTATCTGATTCGGGCACCTGAGGAGGTCAATGGGGTCAATTCACCATGATAACCTACGATGAAAGGGGAAGAGAGACATGAGGAGACGTTTCGCGGGCTGTAGCTGCACATGGATACTTGCGATGGCGCTGTTGTTCTTCATCGGCAGCGACCTGGCGCCGGAACGGGCCGCCGAAGCTGCAGTGGCTGGGAAGATTAGGGTTGGGGTGATCTACAGCCTTACGGGCACGGGCGCTCCTACCGGGAAGACCCAGCTGGACGGGGCTCTGCTGGCCATCAAGGAAGTCAACAAGCAGGGCGGGCTCGTGGTAGGAGGCAAGCGGGTACAGGTGGAGGCGGTTGTGCGCGATGACGAGACCAAGGCCGATGTAGGGATCCGGAGGTACCGTGAGCTGCTCGCCGACGGCATCAACGTAATCGTCTCCGGCACATTCGCAGACATAAGCACCGCTTTGAACCAGCAGGCTAAGGCTGGCGACAGCTTTGTGATGGTCACGAATGGCATAGAAGAGAAGGTCTTCCGCAAAGATGAGAAGGCCCCCTACTTCCTCTCGTCGCTGGGGGCCGTGGACGCCATCGGTAGGATTTGCGCGGACTACGTGGCTAAGACGTACAAGCCTAAGCGTGTGATCCTTTGCCTTCCGGACTACGCCTATGGCCATGGGGCATTCACAGGAGCCATGCAGGTCTTTGGAAGCCGGTATCCCGATATCAAGGTTAGCGTCGTCTGGACACCAGTGGGAACACCCGATTTCACTCCCTACATCATCAAGATCATGGAAGCCAAGCCCGACGTGGTCATGATGGGGCAGTGGGGCACGGACGCCATCGAGATTGTGAAGCAAGCTTACGAACTCGGGCTGGCCAAGCACACGCGGGTCTTCTTCAATTCGCTGAATGCGAGCCTCACCCTGGGGATGCCACCAGAGGCCCTTGATGGAGTCACCATTGGAGTCTGGCTCTACCATGACCTGAGCGCCTTCAAAGACAAAGATCCCGCTACGGTAAAGGCTGTCGAGGAGCTGAACGCCGCCTGGAGGGCCGAGTATGGCGCGGCGCCCGACGTGATGGCCGTGTACGCGTATATCGGCATGAAGGAGACTCTCCGAGCGATCAGTCTCGCCGGGTCGACGGATCCCGCCAAGATGTATAAAGCGCTCATGGACAATCCCCAGTTCATGAGCGTGAAGGGGCCCGCATACTGGCGCGTGGACGGAAGGCCGTTCTACACCTATGCGAAGTTCATTGCCACAGGCAAGGGTGCGGCCGAAAGGGATGACAAGTGGGATTGGTGCCATGTCTTCGACGCGTACAAGGGTGAAGAGCTGGCTCTACCTCTGAAGGACATGGGCTATTAGGCACGCTATGGGTAAAGCGTAACCAAACGGGGAAGCGGGGCGATCGCGTGTCAGAGGTACTCACGATCAGAGGGCTGACCAAGCGTTTCGGCGGGCTTGTCGCCGTCAACGGCGTGGATCTCCGCGTTGAAGAAAAGGAGACCGTGGGGATCATCGGACCGAATGGTTCGGGAAAGACGACCTTGTTTAACCTGATCACCGGCCTGTTTCAACCGACCGCCGGTCAGATCGTATTCATGGACAGGGACGTCACGAGCGCACGGCCGGAGCAAAGGGTGGCCGCGGGCATGGTGAGGACGTTCCAGCTCGTCTCGGTGTTTAATTCACTTCGTGTATGGGAGAATCTGGTCCTCTGTGTGACCCGGTTCGACGCCGCCCACTCATCTATATGGAAATTCATGACATCGCCTGCGACCGGTGGAACGATTCGAGACGACTGCTATGGCGTCCTAAGGCTGGTGGGGCTGGAAGACAAGGCCGGTACCATGACCTCGGAGCTCTCCTATGGTGACAAGAGGCTCCTGGAAATCGCGATCGCCCTCTCCCTCAAGCCCAAGCTGCTCCTTCTCGACGAGCCACTATCGGGACTCAGTGACGTCGAGGTAGTTGACATTCTGAACCTTCTTCGGAGGATCAAGAGAGATGTCACCATCATCATTATCGAGCACAAGGTATCTATGATCGTCGACTTCGTGGACCGGCTTTGCGTCATGAACGAAGGGAGATTTGTCTCGGAAGGCGAGCCTTCCGAGGTGCTTCGCGACCCGGCCGTGCAGAAATGCTACTGGGGGAAGGAAGGGACGCGGGGATGTTAGAGCTCGCCGGTGTGGATGCAGCGTATGGGCACGCCAAGGTGCTACATGATGTTTCGCTCGACCTAAAAGAAGGCCAGATGGCCTTCGTTATCGGCAGAAACGGCGCAGGGAAAACGACACTTCTAAGGACGATCATGGGCCTCCTCAAGCCTCGGAAGGGTTCTATTCGCTACTTCGACAACGAGGTGACAGGTTTGTCTCCCGAAGACCTGTACCAGAAGGGTTTTCGATTTGTCGCCCAGGACAAGAGGGTGTTCAGCAATTTAACCGTCAGGGAGAATATTGAGCTTGCCGCTTATTCTAATCGTGAGCCCCTGCGCCGAGCCCTGGACAAGGTAATAGAGATCTACCCAAAATTGGAGAGCTTTTTGGATATCAAAGCGGGCAAACTGAGCGGCGGGCAGAGGCAGATCCTGCTGGTAGGGCAGGCGCTGGTCGGGGATCCGAAGCTGCTCCTGATTGATGAGCCAACCCAGGGCTTGGCGGCCGTAGTGGTCGACGACATCGCGAGGATCCTGGGGAGCCTGAAGGGGCGGGTCTCCGCTCTAATTGTCGAGCAGAACCTTCCCCTTATGTGCCAGCTAGCGGACAAGGTTTTCGCATTAAAGGAAGGCAAGATCTCCATGATTGTCAGTGGTGGATCGGAAATCGCCAACACGGGGTCGTTCGACGAGTTCATGTAAGATAGCGGATCATTCACGAATGGGGGAGTTAGCTTTGAAACCGGAGAACCGGGATATTTATGAGCTATTGATCATCGCCGGCTCTTTTCTACTGCTCGTCCCCTTTCTGCATACCCACCGGATCACGGATTTCATGATCTTTTGTATCTTTGTCCTGTCGTTCGACCTACTGTATGGGTACATGGGCAGGCTCTCGTTCGGGCATCTGCTTTACCTCGGCGCGGGCGCGTACGGCGCGGGGCTATCCCTCCGACATCTCACCGCTAATCCTCTTCTGGCGATATTATTAGGGATAGCCGCTGCCTGCCTGCTCGCCATGCTCGCCGGGCTCATTGTAGTGCGAGCGACGGGAGCTTGCTTCGCTCTCATCAACCTGGCCTTCAACCAGACCGGGTGGTTTCTGGTGATGTCGCCGCTCCGGGGAATCACGAATGGCCAGGATGGATTCGGGATCGGGGCGATGCGTCTTGGTTTCTTCAACTTCGGCAGCGCCACCTTCAGATTTTGGTTCGTCCTCATAACACTGCTTCTGGTGTTCTTCCTGCTCAAGCGGGTCACATCGTCCCCCTACGGGGTGCTGGTACGCTCGATCAAAGAAGACGAAACCCGCGTGAGGTTTCTCGGGTATAACACTTACCTGTATAAGTGGCTAACCTTTGTGTTTTCCGCCTCTGTGGCCGGTCTTTCCGGGGCATTGACCGCCCTGAACTACGCCTACGTGAACCCGAACACCATGGATGTACACAAGAACGTCGGCGCCGTGTTTGCCTGCCTGATCGGCGGGGCCGGCCGCCTTTACGGCGCGCTTATTGGCGGGGTGGTGTACATGCTTATCAGCAACTTCCTGCCACTATATGTCCTCCGCTGGGAGATGTTTCTTGGACTCGCACTGCTCATCATCGTCTTTAGGTTCAGAAGGGGGATCTGGGGAAGCTTTGAGGTATGGTTGTCACGGGCAGCCGCCAGTGCAAGACTACGCGCCCAGTCAGGCAAGGGGGCACCGGTGAAATGATTTATACGTTGATGTACGGGTTGACTATAGGAGCCATTCTGTACTTCATCGCCATTGGTCTCTCCCTGACATTCGGCACTATGAGGGTGACCAACTTCGCGCATACAATCACCTACACCATCGGAGTCTACCTTCTCCTGACCTTCGTCACCCAATGGAAGGTGCATTACTTTTGGGCAGCGATCTTCGCAGTTTTGGCGGTCATTCCGATCGGCTATTTGATCGAGCGGTTCATCATCCGCCGCCTGTATGGGGAATCCCTCGATTACACGTTTATTGCGACTTTTGCCGTCTCCCTCATCGGCGTGGACGTGGTCAAGTGGATATGGGGGGTCCAGCCCAAGGCGCTGGGCGACCCGATAAGGAGGTACATAGAGCTGTTGGGCTTCACGTTTCCCGTGTACCGGCTCCTCATCGTGGGAATTGCGATCTTGCTCTTCTTCGCCCTGCAGCTCTTCGTGAGGAGAACAATGGTCGGTAAGATTATCATTGCGGCGCTTGAGGACAGAGAGAAAGTACGCTGCCTGGGGATAAAGCTCGACAAGTACTTCTCGCTCGTCTTCGTTTTGGGTAGTGCATTGGCTGCCCTGGGCGGCGTGCTATACGCCCCGATTACCTCCGTCCACCCTTATATGGGCACCTCAATCCTGTTGTTGTGCTTTGCCGTCGTGATCGTAGGCGGGATGGCAAACCTCAAGGGAACCTTTTTCGCCGCCTTCGCGCTCGGGATGGTAGTGGCCATCACAGCCCGCTACTGGCCCCCGGGTGCGGAGACGATGGTCTTCATCGTCATGGCAATCGTCTTGATCTTCCGCCCGATCGATGTCTGAGGGGTGCTGCATGACCTCCCGCCTTGCCATTTGGCAATCCCTTGGGTCAGGCATTGAAAGTCGGTCAGGAACTCCGACGGGGCCCTTCTTCTGCCCGCATGTTTCTTGCCCAAGGTCCCCGGCAATGGTATGATAGATGCTGATATGTGACTTCGGCTGAGGTGATTTGCTTTGCCAAGCGACGTATACTTTTCCGACATGAGGACCCGCAGCGGCCGTAACCTCCTGGACAAGGTGGGAACTCTATTCGACAAGGCCGGGCTGGGGGACCTCATCGAAAAGGGAGACTTCGTTGCCATCAAGCTCCATGTAGGAGAGCCCGGCAACTTGGCATACCTCCAGCCTCCAATAGTGAGGACCATCGTGCAAAAGGTCAGGGCCAGGGGTGGGAAACCCTTTCTGACCGATTCCAATACTCTCTACGCGGGCCAGCGGTCCAACGCCGTCGACCACATGATCTCAGCTGTGCGAAATGGCTTTGGCTATGCCACAGTCGACGCCCCCTTCATCGTGGCGGATGGGCTGCACGGACACGACTACATAAAGGTCCCGGTCGACGGTAAGCGGATAAAAGAGGCGCGGATCGGCTCGGCTATTGCAGAGGCTGATGTTTTGATTGCCCTGAGTCACGTAAAGGGGCATGAAGGTGCTGGTTTCGGTGGGGCCATCAAGAATATCGGGATGGGCTCCGCTTCAAGGGCGGGCAAGCAGGAACAGCACTCTGATATAAAGCCAAAGGTAGATACGGCAAAGTGCAAGATGTGCGGCCGCTGCGTCAAGTGGTGCCCTGCCGGCGCCATCAATTTTGCGCCGGGCAGGCCCGCTCGGATAGACTCCTCAAAATGTATCGGCTGTGCGGAATGCACGATAAGCTGCCTTCACGAGGCCATAGGGGTTAACTGGAGCAGTTCCGAGCTCGCTGGTTTCCAGGAACGCATGGTCGAATACGCCCTCGCGGTCACCAAGACGAAGGATGGCAAGTGCGGTTTCATGAATTTCGTGATGAACGTATCCCCCGACTGTGACTGCGCCCCGTGGAATGACGTCCCCATAGTGCCCAACCAGGGGATACTCGCATCACGGGATCCCGTGGCAATCGACCAGGCCAGCGTCGATCTCATCAACGCTGCCCCCGGACTTCCTGGGACACGGCTTTCGGGCGCCGTCAACAGCAATGACAAGTTCGGCACGATTCACAAGGTAGACTGGCGCATCCAGTTAGTGCATGGCGAGGAGATCGGGCTCGGGAGCACGAGCTATGATCTCATAACCATTCGCTAGGGGCACCGTTCACGAGGACACCATCCGCCGGGGCCGTTGGCGTCATTGGGGGCCGACATTATCCGGGAGAAATGCATTCAGGGGAAATGCGAGACAAGCTAGTTGGGTGGACATGCACCTATATACCAGAAGAAATCATCCTTGCCGCCGGACTCAGGCCGGTCAGACTGCTTGGGACGCAGGAGCCGGTCCGGGTAGCCGACTATTTAGTTCCGTCCAACCTCTGCCCTTATGTGAGGAGCATTATCGACCAGGTGTCTTCCGTCCGTCCGGACGGTGTCTTCGTCGCGTCGTCCTGCAATGCGGCCGAGCACCTTATCGATGCCTTGCGGAGACAATTCTCGGATATCTTCTGCCATTTGGTTCAGGTGCCGAGGATTAGAGATACCGGGGCGATTTCATATTACGAGGAACAGATCCGGCTCATGATCAGGGTGATTGAGGATGGCTTCGATGTAAAGATCACCCCTGAGGCCTTAAAGAATGCGATTTCTATCGTGTCTTGCATAAAGAACCTTCTCCACAGGGCATATGATTTGTTGAAGAGGCCGGAGCCTGCGATAACCGGGGGACGGTATCTCCGGATGGTTGAAATGGCGATGACGGCCGATAAGGCTCAGGCGGCAAGGGAGTTGAAAGATACCCTGGGCGGGCTCGCGGTCGAACCTGAAGGGCCAGCCACCGCCCAAGAGGATCCCCGCCCGGGTCGCCCGCGAGTATTCCTAGTGGGCAGCTTGTGCCCTATTTCCGTGGTCGATGTGATCGAGGAATCGGGCGGGGTCGTGGTGGGAGAGGAGCTCTGTGCCGGCAGCCGTTATTTCCTCACCGATGACTTGCCGCTTTCCGTAGATGGTGCTTGGCCTTCCGGAGACAGTGCCTGGTTCTCCGGAGACGGTGCTTGCGGGCAGGGCCTGAAAGCTGCCGGGCTCGGCGATATTGACATTGACGATATTATCCGGTACCTGGCCGCCCGGTATCTCGCCAAGGAGCCATGTGCCCGTATGCAAGATTCGGGTGAGCGATACTCCCGCTTGGTGGAACGTATCAAGGCGCTCAATGCGGATGGTGTGATCTTTTATGTCCTCAAGTTTTGTGATATGTACCTCTATGAATACCCCATCCTTCAGGGAAGGCTGGACAGGCTAGGGATTCCGGTGATCCTGCTGGAGGGCGACTACACTGCCGGCGGGATAGAGCAGGCCAGGACCCGCATAGGGGCCTTTATTGAGATGCTGGATTCCCGGCGTATATGAGGCTTTAAGTACATGCCAAAGTACATCCCAAGGTAACCCGGGCCAGGATTGGCTGCCGATTCTTCCGCGAGACTGCAGTGGAGGCGAGGCTCATGGTCGGGCCACCGCTTGACGATTTTGGGTTAAACCTCACGAAGAGCGTCGTAAGACATGCACTGAGGACCCGCGCTGTTTCTGCCCTCGGGCGCAGTATCCTTGCCATGAGGCGAAATGCCTTCTCCCTACGGTCTACACAGGCTGTAGCTGAATTCGCCCTGGAGGAGACGGTGCGAGCCTTCAATGGCAAGGCGCCCACGGCCTGGACGAGTGCATTTGCCCCGAGCGAACTCCTCCGGGGGATGGGTCTCACGTTGTTTTCCCCGGAGGCGGCCTCCGCAGTTCTCTCGGCTTTCGGCCTTGCAACCCAGATGCTTGGGGTTGCCGAGGCGCACGGGCATTCCAGGGATACATGCACGTTTCACAGGGCTGCAATGGGGGCGCACATCGAGGGCATCTTTCCTAGGCCGGACCTGCTTGTAGCGGCTTCACACCTGTGTGATGGAGCTCCCAGGCTCTTCTGCAGTATCCGCGAGGTCATGGCTCACCGGGAGGAAGACGGCCCGCACCGCAAAGCGGGAGGAAAAGACCGCAAGGCAGAAGGCAATGGGGCGGATAGTGGCAGCCCCGTCGATGCCCCGCCATCTTACCCGCCATTTTACCTGCTTGACATCCCATGGGGTGATACGGGGCGCGATGCCGTGAGGTACGTGGCTTCCCAGCTCGAATCCCTTTTTCACGATTTGGCACAGCGTTTCAGGCTGCCAGGCGATCTCGAGCGAGTTAAAGAAGCAATACGCCTGTCAAACGAGGCCAGGAAATGGGCGGTGGCGGCTAATGAGCTAAAGCGCCTGAGCCCCTGTCCCGTGACTGCGAGGGAAGTAGCGGATTACGTCTATGTTTTATTCATAGGGTTCGGCTCAGAGGAGGCCGTCAGGATTTATAGAACTCTTTATGAGGAGGCATCAGCGCGGGCACACAGGTCGGGAGGGCAGGGTGTCGAAGAGAGGTGTCGCATTCTCTGGCTCCATCTCAGGCCGTTTTATGCCGGGCGGCTGTGGACATATATGGAGGAGACGCTGGGAGCGAGGATAGTCTTTGATGAATTCAGCAACATTTACTGGGATGAACTCGACCCGGACAAGCCCTTCGAGAGCCTGGCAGTCAAGGCGCTCTCGCATCCGGGGCACGGTCCCATAGAGAGGCGGGCCAGGACCGTGCTGAGGCTCGCAGAAGAATACCACGTCGACGGGGTCATTCATTTTTCCCATTGGGGGTGCCGGCAGTCATCGGGGGGCGCCCTCATGATAAAGGACTATCTCAAAGAGCACGGTGTGCCAATGCTCATCCTCGACGGGGATTGCATCGATCGCCGCAATTATGCGGAGGGACAGGCGATGACCAGGCTCGAGGGCTTTGTAGAGATGCTTGCTTAGAGCGCCTGCCTCTAGGATATACCGGCGTTGGATTAGTCCTCCGGGACGGGATTGGCCATCCGGGATGTCCGGGACGGTTTTCAGGAGGTTTGTGGGCTTATATGGACAGGCTGCCTGTTGCAGGGATCGATGTGGGCTCTCTTTCTGCCGAGGCCGTTATCATGCGTGGGGATGAGGTGCTCGGGTACAGCATATTGCCTACGGGCGCCGACAGCAGGGGCGCGGCCGAGAAGGCCTTAGCCGTAGCACTTGAAAATGCTCATATGACAGCCGGGGATCTGGCTTTTATAGTAGCAACGGGCTACGGCCGTATCAGCGTGCCTTTCGCAAACAAGAGGGTTACGGAGATTACGTGCCACGCCAAGGGGGCACATTTCCTCTTTCCAAAGACCCGTACCGTGATCGATATCGGCGGGCAGGATAGCAAAGTCATCCAGATCGATGAATCAGGCAGGGTGGTTGACTTTGCGATGAATGACAAGTGCGCCGCCGGCACCGGCAGGTTTCTAGAGGTTATGGCGCGGGCTCTTGAGGTTGACCTGGAGGCCATGGGAGATCTCAGTAAGAAGTCCAGGAAGCACCTGGTCATCAGCAGTATGTGCACGGTATTCGCCGAGTCCGAGGTGGTATCGCTCATTGCTCGAGGTGAGGCAAAGGAGGACATAATCTCTGCCCTTCATGAATCCGTTGCCGAACGCGTAAGCAGCCTTGCGCAACGGGTTGGGGTCTTGCACCAGGTTACCATGACGGGCGGGGTAGCGAAAAACGAGGGCGTGGTAAGGAGCTTGGGCCAGAAGCTGGGAATGCCGATGAATATTCCTCCTGAGCCTCAAATAGTCGGTGCTTTGGGAGCTGCGATCATATCGCGGGAGCTGGCGGACGGCGCCGGGCGCTAGGCGGTATAGGTGGATAACCTCCAGAGCATGCTAGACTCTGGCGGGGTATGGAGGGGCATCACGAGCGCCCGCCGAGACTGGCACCGCTGTGGAGGTGATTGATGGGATGCGCCGCGAGGATGAGAGCTATCGGCGAAGTACGCCGGATATGCCGGACAATGCAGAGGAAAGCGTCAAGTGCCCCCAGTGCGGGAACTTGATAGGGGTTACGGATTTCCAGGCCCAGCAATCGATTATCTGTCCAGTGTGCGGGACCTATACGGACCTGCGGCAGAGGCGAAGGTATTGGGGGTCTAACGAGGAGTACTAGCTCAATTGGGCTTGGGCAAAGACTGGATAGCCATGGACATGGAAAGGTTATCACGGAAAGGACGCCCTGGCAGTGAGATGTCGGGAGAGGACGCCGGGCCGGGGCATTAGGCCGGGATAGTGGGGCAGCAGGCCAGCGGGAAGGGGGAAAATCGGGTGGAGGGAGCGCCGGGTGTATTCGATATTATAGGCCCTGTGATGGTCGGGCCCTCCTCTTCGCACACCGCAGGAGCCGTCAGACTCGGGAGGATGACCAGAGCTATCCTGGGTGATACCCCGAAGAAGGCCACGATAGGGCTTCATGGTTCGTATGCCCGCACATTCTTGGGACACGGAACTGACAGGGCCATAGCAGCGGGCCTGCTTGGATTCGACACCGATGACGAGCGCATTCGGGACGCCCTTTCGATTGCGAAGGCCCAGGGGATCCAACTGGAATTCTCACTGATTGACCTCGGTGAAGTGCACCCCAATTCAGCCCTGATAACAGCGGAAGATGCCGGCCAGAATGCTGTCACAGTGCTGGGCTCATCTGTCGGCGGCGGGGAGGTCGTCATCCGGGAGATTGACGGCTTCGATGTAGAGATCACGGGTCATTATCCGACCCTCCTGGTCTTGCATACTGATAGGCCCGGGGTCGTTGCGGCCGTCACCAGTTTGCTCGCCAAGCATTCGATCAATATCGCAAGCATGAGGGTGTCCCGGAGGCGCAAGGGGGAAACAGCCCTAATGGTGATTGAAGTGGACCAGTCGCTGCCGGCTGACCTGGTCACCGCCGTCCAGTCCCTCCATGACGTGGTTAGCGTCAGAAATATATCCGCGTTCTAGAAAGTCATTTCACAAAGTATTTTCATGTTTTTTGATAGGTATCTTTCAGCTGTGGGAGCAGGGTGGACCCTGCGGTGACGCTTTCATGGTTGTCAGAGAAGATGTAATCTCGGTGAGCCGGCTTGCAGAGCGGGCGGTGGCTTCTCGTAGCAGGATCTCGGACATCGTCCTGCATGATGAGGCCTTGCGGTCCGAAAGGAGACCGGACCAACTCCGCAGTGAGATGGCACGAAATCTCGAGGTGATGAGACAGGCTGTGGCGCGCGGGTTGGAGGGTGCCCCGAGGACCGTGAGCGGGCTTGTAGGCGGAGATGCCAGGAGAATAGAGGAGGCAAGGAGAGGGGGCCGCCTTATAGGTGGGGAGGTTCTTGACCTTGCCATCGCGCGGGCGGTGGCCGTCGCCGAGGTGAATGCATCAATGGGCAGGGTTGTTGCCGCACCGACGGCCGGGTCCTGTGGCGTGTTGCCAGGGGTGCTCCTAACGGTAGCAGAAAAGGTCTATTCAGAGGAAGGTTACACAAGAGCCCGCGCAGGCGAAGGTCATGCAGGGGAGGAGGGGCTCGAAGATGCCCTCATTGCGGCACTCTTCACCGCCGCCGGGGTCGGCATGGCGATAGCAGCCAGGGCCTCAATCTCAGGGGCGGAGGGTGGGTGCCAGGCAGAAATAGGGAGCGCGGCTTGTATGGCGGCCGCAGCGGCGACAGAGCTAGCAGGGGGGACGCCCAACCAGGTTTGCCACGCGGGAGCCATAGCGCTGAAAGGCCTCTTGGGCCTGGTTTGTGACCCGGTAGCGGGCCTCGTGGAGGTCCCGTGCGTCAAGAGGAACGCCACCGCTGCAGCCGTTGCAATCGCGGCCGTTGACATGGCCCTTGCCGGGGTAAAGAGCGTGATTCCCATCGATGAAGTAATAGCCGCGATGGGCGCGGTCGGCCGCATGCTCCCGTGCGAGCTACGGGAAACGGCTCAAGGCGGCCTCGCCGCCACTCCGACCGGGAGGAGCATCGCCCGGAGGATGGGAGGAGCATCGCCCGGAGGATAAGCGTCTTGCCTGGCCAGGCGTCTCAATTAGGCTGAGGATTTTTGCCCGGTTGCTATCAATTCGAATAGCGCCTTGGCAGCCGCCTCCGGCCCATCCGTCTCGTATCCGGGAATGCCGAGCCTTGTGCGGAGCTGCCCCACAAACACTCCTTTTGCAAAAGCTGCTTCGAAGTGACGGCGGGCCAGTTGTTCATGGAGGTTCTTGTACTGCACCGGGCCAAATATGTTGGCGAAGTAGCTGTGGACAAGGCCAGTCGAGGTCGTCGTTCCTTTTGACATGGCGGTCCCTTCACGAAAGACCCTGAGCGCCTCCTGCACGTCATGAAACTGCTCGACTACAGGGTGGTTCTCGTCCACTTCCTCATAATTGTTGGCATACAGGAGGTAATCCACTGGGTAGCCGTTTAACACCTCGTCAAGGGTGGTCACGGGAACCACGACGCGGGCATTTGGCTTCTGTGGGCTCATGATGATGGCGCGGTCGATCTGGCCAAAGGCGTATCCCGGTTGCAGGTCATCCAGCCGGACAAAGGCGCCGATCTCAGTGCCGTAGGCCTTGAGCTCTCCGCCCGGGCCGACCTCTAGTGATCCCATGTCGTCTGCGATCACGCGGAGTTCACGTATATAGTCCTCTCCAAGCACCCGGAAGGCCTCGATGGACTCGGACTTGCCCGTAGCCGTGTCGCCTATGATGAGCACATTTGCAGACTTACCGCTCTTCAGCACGATCTTGACCATGGCACCGTGGAACGGCATGCGGCCGAGTCGTTTCATGACCACGATGTTGTGAAGGGTCAGGATCATCTTTTTTAGGTAGCCAAAGTAGCCAAACTGGTCCTCCCCCGGCACGGCGGCCACCAGGAGCCCGGCGGCTTCATCCTCGTAGAACACCGTCGGTAACTGTCCAAACCTGGCTAAGGATTCCGGCGGGGCGCCAAAAACGTATATGGCTCCCGGCCCCTCGCTTATCTGATGGTCACTCGCCAGTTCGAATAGGTTCGCCATAGAGCACCCAAGCCCCATAAACCGCTGGTGGAAGTATACAAAAATAACCACAGGACCCACCTGCGCCGGGTAACAGAGCCATTCGTGCGGCTTGAGGATCATGCCTTGGAGCGGGTTCTCGCCTACCTTCTGGAACTGCCCCGTTCGCTTGTTAGTCGGCGGGTCAATGATGAGAGGGGGGTCTATGAGGACCTGCCGGATAAATGGAATGCTGCGGAGCCCGTCGTAACATCCCCCGGGGCAGGGCCATTCTTTTGGAACCGCGATCAGCCCGACCTGAGCCCCTGCGGCCACCTGGCGATAGATGCGGGGGTGGTCGCCTGTGATATTCTCGCAGATGTCCCGGTAGGCGGCGCGCACGACGTCGGTAAGCTTTTCAATGGTGTCATTGAAGGTCCTGTATGGCCGCTCATCGAGCCCCCTGCCTGTGCCGGACTCTGAGTAGCAGACCAGGAACCGGTCGAATCGCCTCCAGTAGTTGTAGAGTTCCTCCACGAACTCATTCAGGAGCTTCGGCCTTTGGAGGAGGCTCGAGGCCTCGGGCACGAGGCGGACTGCCTGATCCAGGGGAAGCTGCCCGAGTGCCTTTAGAAGCGATATCAGCAAGGACTCGCGCGACTCCAGGTCCGACTCAAGACCCTGGCCCGGTGGAATAACTGAGTCCGATACGGCTGGAGAGATCTCCCGGAGCACGTCCAGGAGCGGGGAGTCCTTTTTCAGAAGCTCCTTGATATAGTTATGGACTACCGACCGGAAAAGCTCGCTCGAAAGGAGTTCCTTGGTTGTGCTGCAGACATCCCCCCGGTTGCTCAGTATTATCTGCCGCGGTAGCCAGGCTATCTCTGTCAGGGACATATTCTCTTACCTCCCGAATGACCAATCGAGGAGTGCGGATGGAGCAGGCTCCTAGGAATCTACTCCAAGGTGCCCTTCGTACCCGGTATCCAAGAGGCGTCTTGTATCTCCCGGGGGCGTCCTGTGCCCCTCAGCGTGAGATACTCTTCCTTTGTGATCCCCATCAGGATTTCATCCCAATACCTGCCACCATAATATCTCTGTTCGCGTATGCGGCCTTCTTCTTTGAAGCCAGCTTTGGCATAGCAGCGTCTTGCGCGCTCGTTGTATTCATATACCCTGAGATTCACTTTATGCATGTTGAGGAAATCAAAGGCAAAGCCCAGCACAAGGCGGATGGCTTCAGCGCCGATGCCCTTCCCGAGGAGGTCTTCCCGCCCTATGACAATCCCGAGCTCGCAATGGCGATTGCGGTAATCAATGGCGTGAAGGCCAATAGAGCCTATGTATTCGAGCTTGGGGTCATCCTTGAGGGCGATTACGAAGATGCCTTCATTAGGCGCCCCCTTCTTCTGGAGCTGGCGCTCGACAAACGCCGTCGTTTCTTCCAGGGTCTGCGGGAAGAGAGGAAATGCGAGGTACTTGATGATGTTCTCGTTATTCACCCATTGATGGATGGGCCCGATGTCCTCGCGCCTGAATTCACGAAGTACAACCCTGTCGCCCTGTATCATGATAATTCCCTGGCTTTCTTTCTACATTCATCCTCATCCCACCCGGCGCCGCAGGCGTGCCCGGGCGGGGTTTGATATTGGATATCAGCATAGCATACTTGCGCCAGGACAACAAGGGGCTCTTAGGTAAGATTTTCTCGTGAGTTGACACGGGGGGCGTGACAGCGCGTGGGGGGCGACAGCGCATGGGGGCACGACAGCGCCGCAAGGAGTGGGGCGCGATGTTGCAGATAAGAAAGCTAGAAAACAGGAAAATGCGCTGTGGCCGAGTATGTGCTGGATAGCAGCGCTCCCGACGCAAGCGTCGTAGCCTCATTATTACTGGTGATGTCCCTTGCGAGCGGCCTACTATTTTCAGAGACGAGGGGGCCGGGAGGTTATCTATGCCTCCCGAATCTAGGCGGTGGGTTTTTTCGATGGTGCTCGTGACGCCGTCTATACTGGTTGCGGAATTCATGGTAGACTATGAACAGCACCTACAGCTTGTCCGCCGCGATAGAGAGAGGCGGATCGAGATGGAAAGGGCATCAGGGGGAGGCCGAGACGACGTTACCGCTTGATCCTTTCATCCTCATGACCCTGGCCCTGGTAGGGGCGGGCATATATGAGAAGGCTGGTCTTGACCGGGCAGTAGGGCGCATCCCTATTAGAATTCACGTCAATGGGACCCGCGGCAAATCCAGTGTAACCCGCCTTATAGCCGCTGCGCTTCGAGGCGGGGGCCTACGAGTCTTGGCAAAGACCACGGGGTCCGCGGCTCGGCTGGTCCTGCCCGACGGTGCGGAGGTTGCACTTAACCGTCGCGGCGGCGCTTCAATTCTTGAATACGTCCCGGTCCTGCGGGAGGCTGCCCGGCAGCGTGTAGATGCCGTCGTCATTGAGTGTATGGCCGTACGCCCTGAGTACCAGCGCTTTACTGAGCGAGAGATACTCAGGGCAACGATAGCCGTCATCACCAATGCAAGGTGCGACCATATGGACGAGATGGGCGAGACGGAAGAAGACGTGGCCCGCGCGCTGTGCTCGGTTATCCCTGGGGAGGGCGCGGTCTTTACGGCCGAAGACCTTCACCTCGAGATAATCCGCAGGGAAGCCAAAAGGCGGGGCAGCAGGGTGGTGACCCTCAACGAGGCCGGTTTCCCTCCTGGGGATTGCGGCGAAGTAGCAGAGATCGCCTCGCGCCTTTCATACCTTGAGTTTGAGGAGAATATAGGCCTCGCCCTTGCCGTGGCAAGGTATTGCGGCGTGGAACCGGACGCGGCCCGCTCCGGGATTCTTGGGGTAACGCCGGATCCCGGGGCCCTCAAAATATGGAAGGCCCGCTGGCCCGGTGACTCCTTAACCTACTTTGTGAATGCCTTTGCGGCCAATGATGTAGATTCAGCAAGGCGAGTGGTGGCGAGGGTGACCACCATTCTACCTCTGGCCTCCGCGAGCTCGAGGATAGTGGGCATTCTTAACTGCAGGGCTGACCGCCCCGACCGGACCAGGCAGTGGGCGGACGCCCTCATAAAGGGGCATTTCCCGGTTGACGTAGTGATCGCAACGGGGTCAGGCTGCTACCCCCTTCGGGCCTTCCGGCCCGCCATCAGGCAGCGGGGGGTGGATTTCCGCTTGCTCGGCGCGGTATCTCCGGATCGAGTGATGCAGGAGATAGGTACTGTCGTGACCGAGGGCGGCATTGTCCTGGGCCTTGGGAATATCGCCGGTGCCGGCATGGCGCTGGCCAAGATGTGGGCAGGAATGGGAGAGGAAGAATGGAAACCAGGATCGGGATCGGCATCGTTACCAGCATCTTTATAACTGAACTCTTTGGAGTATCCCCGGGTGGGATGATCGTCCCGGCCTACCTTTCGGCCTGCATACCTTCGCCGGAAAGGATCATGGCTACCCTCGTAGTAGCCTTTATGACAGCGGCCATTTGCCGTTTCATGTCTCGATACCTCTTGCTATTCGGCCGGAGGCGGTTTAGCGCCATGATAGTCACAGGGCTTTTCCTGAGGATGCTCCTGGAGGGGCTTATCTCCCATACTAGAGCCATCGGTCCGGAATGGACGGTCGTCGGGTATGTGGTCCCCGGCCTTATAGCCACGGACTTCGACAGGCAGGGCGTCTTAAGAACCATAGCTGCCATGGTGGTGGCTCTTACGTTCCTTGAACTAGTAAGGAGTGCATTCTCTATCTGACACGCGCGAGGCGCCGGTCCGATGTGTGTGGACGTCGCAGGTGCCCCCGGCAATCCCGGGACTGCAGAGCCCTGCGGCATGCCGCAGGTGACGGGGCATTGGAGTGTTTGGGATGCGCAGTATATTGTGGATACGCGGTGTATTTGGGTTGCGCGACGGTGACAGGCGGCTTGTCTTGGCTTTCTTGTTTTCCCTGGTGATGCTTTTATTTGCCCGGCTCGGTCGAGAGATGGTGCCGCTTTCTTGCCACGAAGCTATGGTTTCGGCCGCGAAAACCATGGAGGAGGCCATCTCTGTGCTCCGGCGTGCGCGGGTGTCTCGTGGTATCCCTATTGATGTCAGGTACGATCCGAACCGGACGGGACTCATTGGAATGGACTTGACGCCCACCACTACAACCCCGGGCAGCCTTACGGCCAAGCGGACCGCCACTAGTCCTGAGGCGGCTGCGCTCCTCGTGCGTCTCCTCACTGAAGCCGGAGTCAAGCGGGGCGATGTGGTGGCAGTGGGGGCATCGGGCTCCTTCCCCGGCCTCATGGTCGCAACCCTTTCGGCCTGCAAGGCCCTTGAGGTAACTCCGATTTTGATAACCTCACTCGGGGCTTCTTCGTGGGGTGCCAACATTCCTGAATTCACCTGGCTCGATATGGAACAGGCGCTGGTCGAGGCCGGGGTCTTCAGCTGGAGGTCTTCTGCGGTTTCACTGGGCGGCGATGAAGACCGGGGCGGGGGCATGCTGCCCGAGGGGATCGAGGCTCTGAAGAATGCCATCACTAGAGTGTCGGTCCTGTCACAGACCGGTTCCTCCTCCCCAGGGGGCGGATCATCGACAGGCTCAGAGGCTGGGTTCCCGGCGGGACACCGTGCGACGGTGCCGGTTTTCCTCAACGACAATGGTTCTCCCGGCCTTGGCATTGAACGATCAATTGAGACCAGGATGCAAATCTACAAAGATGCTGCCGGGGGGCGCCGCATCGCGGCCTTTGTGAATATCGGCGGCGCATCAGCAAACGTGGGAACATCTGGGGCCTTTCTCAAGGTGAAGCCCGGCCTGCACTTCACCTTGCCGCCCTGCCCCGAGCAAGGAAAAGGCGTGATGTTTCGCATGAGCGAGCAGGGAGTGCCGGTGATTCACCTGTTATATATCGAAGGGCTAGCTCAAAAATACGGCCTTAAGTTCGACCCCATCCCACTGCCGAAACCGGGCGAGGGGAGGGTCTATTATAGAGAACGTTTCCCTCGCTGGTTTCCCCCATTTATTCTACTCGTCTATTCCGTAGGGCTAGGTGTTATCTCCGGGTGGCGCAGGACCTTCTTTCTCCAGCGCCCGGTGCGGTAGTATCCCCAGCTTAGCGCAAGCCCGACGAGAGGGCTTGAGGCGATGCCGATCCAGATCCCGCGGCTGCCGAGCGCCGGGATGGTCGAGAGGTATCTTGCGAGAGGCACTCTCACGAACCAGAGGCTCGTCATGGTATTGATCATCCCAGGCATTGTATCTCCGGCGCCTCGCATGACCCCGTTGAGGGTAAACATCGTCGCCAGCGGGAGGTATGACAGGCTCACCGTCCTGAGGTAGCTAGTCCCGACTTCCAGCACAGACTGGTCTTGGGTAAACACCGAGAGGAGGATGCGCGGTACCAAGACCATGATTATGGTGACCAGAACCGATATCCCGCCGGCAAGCGTAATGCTCCACCTGACCGTCTCTCTCACCCTGTCCTCCTTGCCCGCCCCGAGATTCTGTCCAACCAGCGATGATACCGCCAGACTGAAGGTCATGGCGGGCAGGAACGCGAATTGATCGAGGCGCAGGCCGACTCCGTAAGCCGCAGCGACAGTCTTGCCAAAGGAATTCACCGTGGAGCTCACCGCTAGGCCTGCTAGGGATACGACCATTTGCTGTGCTCCGGCCGGGAGCCCTATTTTGAATGTATTGCGCGTCAGGAAGGGATCCAAGCTCCGGGGACTGAAGTCCAGCGGTATCTTATAAGCCCTATGTAGATATCTCAGCCCCAGGAAGGCGGATATGGCCTGGGCGACATCAGTGGCCATGGCAGCTCCGGCCACTCCCATTCTCGGGAAAGGCCAGACCCCGAAGATCATGAGGGGATCAAGGACAATGTTGATGATGGTAGCGTAGGCCAGGAAGATGAGGGGGGTCCTGGAGTCTCCGAGCCCTCTCATGATGGCGCTGAGGGCGTTGTAGACGAACATGAAGACAAGGCCGGCCAGGAAGATTGCCAGGTAGTCCGAGGCCATATCGAAAATCTCAGCCGGTGTATTGACCAGCCTCAGGATGGGACGTCGAAAGACGATCCCAATCAGGGATACCAGGGCCGCTGCCAGGGTCAGGAGCACCAGGGAATTGGCTATCGTGCGTTCCACAAGTTCAGGCTTTTTTGCCCCCGCAAACTGCGCCACGAGCACTGTGGAGGCCATCGTGAGGCCCATGACGATAGCTACCAGCGAGAATATAATGGGGGCGCTCACTGAGACCGCCGCGAGGGCTTCAGGCCCCAGGAAACGCCCGACCCATATGCTGTCAACTGTATTGTAGAATGTCTGGAGGAGATTCCCTAATAGCATCGGGATAGAGAATACGATCAGGTGGCGCGGGATGCTTCCTATTGTGAAATCGGTAGCGCGACTTTGAGACAAACAGGTTCACCAGCCTTGCGCGATTGTTTTTACGGCCGAGAAGTCGGGCCGGCCGGGGACCAAAAGGGCTGCGAAACGCCCAGGGTCACGAAATGCCCACAGGGGCGCCCGGGGTGACGGAACGTGACAAGACATCCGGGAGACATCGAACGCCGATATAATCCTATTCTATATCACTGGCATGTGATTGCACAATGCAGCTAAACGAACCCAAGATGCCGTTCCTTCATCATCCTGGCTGTCTCGCTGTCAGCATGCCGAAGGCTGCTTCGGTAGACTTGACATCCGCAAGAGTTCAAATCTCCCATAAGTATTGTAATAAGGGATTGTATGGCATACAAGTATGACAAAGCAGCAGGGTAATCGAAATCTGAGTGCGTCAAAAGGTCCGCACGCTGAATGGCCATGACGATCCCTGTTTGCGAGAAACCATAGAGCGGAAGATGGCAACCTGGAGGATTTGTAGCCTCTCTTGTCGAATCGAGACACTTACCGAGTATGGTGAGTACCGGGCGGCCGCATGGAAAAGAGAAGCAGATAGAGCGAGGGCCAAAACATGGGTGATCCGCAGGGCAAAGATGATTTTCAAAACAAAGGCCAGGCAGGCCATGTAGGAAGCCGGGCAAGGCCGATTATAGCGATAACCATGGGGGACCCGGCTGGGGTAGGGGCCGAGATCGCTGCGAAGTCTCTTAAGCTTGGGGAGATATACTCCATTGCCAGGCCGGTGGTGATTGGGGACCTGGACGTTATGATGGATGCGGTGGTAATGGCCGGCGGCGGTTTGAAACTCAACGCCGTGCCGGATCCCGCGGCCGGGCAGTATGAGCCTGGCACTATTGACCTGATAGACCTCGGAAACGTAGGTCCTGGTGAAATCGAATATGGGAAGGTGAACCCCCGGGCGGGCAAGGCGGCCTATGAGTATATAGAAAGGGCGATAAACCTGGCGCTGGCTGGTGATGTACACGCGGTCGTGACCGGGCCCATTCACAAGGAATCGCTTAACTTGGCCGGCTATCATTATTCAGGTCATACCGAGATTTTTGCAAAACTCACCGGTACCCGGGACTACGCCATGATGCTGGCCGATGGGGACTTTAGAGTGGTCCATGTGACGACCCACGTTTCACTGCGAAAGGCCTGTGACCTTGTGAAACGCGAACGGGTGCTCACGGTGATCAGGCTTACCCATGATGCGCTTAGGCGCCTTGGGATTGCTGCCCCTCGCATAGGTGTAGCAGGCCTGAACCCCCACGCAGGCGAGGGCGGGTTATTCGGGCAGGAAGAGATAGAAGAAATCGGCCCAGCTATTAAAGATGCGCAGGATGAGGGGATCCTGGCGGAAGGGCCGGTGCCGCCTGACACCCTTTTTGCCAAGGCGCGGGGCGGGCAATATGACGCCGCAATTGCCATGTATCACGACCAGGGCCACATAGCAATGAAGACCGCGGGCTTTAGACTGGACGCCGCAACTGACAAGTGGCTCTCAGTAAGCGGAGTCAACGTGACTCTCGGCCTTCCCATTATAAGGACCTCGGTCGACCACGGGACTGCCTTTGGTAAGGCCGGAAAGGGGACGGCAAACCCCGAGAGCATGATCCAGGCTATAAGGCTTGCGGCGAGGTTTGCCTTCCATATGCTGCGGGCGGTGGAACGGATATAGTCACGAGGGGACTCGCTAAATCGGAAATCGACACACCGGCTCTTGTTATCGACCTTGACGCAATGGAGAGGAATATCCGCCGCATGGCGGATTACTTTGCTAATCGCCCAGTGAAGTTGAGGCCCCACACCAAGACCCATAAGTGTCCAATAATTGCACATAGTCGACGCTGCCGCAGGACAGACCCGATTGCTTGAGAATAACCCTCGTGCTCTTTCCCGGGATGATATTGCCGCTATATATTCGGAGGGTGGTGGGGCGGGGCATGATTTCTCTTGCCTTCCCCTGCCATTCATGGTATGATCAGGACATGGAGTTGCCAGGTTAGGGGAGGGGAGACTTGTGCCGCAACGTTTTCTCGACAGGTACCGGGTTGTGGATCTATCAGTATTATGTGTCCCCGGAGAAGAATCTCGCAGGCTTGCCCTCCGGCGCGGTGTAATCGAATGGGACGGCACGACCATGTATGAGATCGACACCATGAGCCACATAGGGACCCACGTCGAGGCTCCATCCCACTTTTATGACGATGGCAAGGACGTGGTTCAACTGCCTTTATCAGCGTTCTTCGGCGATGCCGTGCTTATTGATGTAAAGATCCAGCAGGCAGGCCAGCTGATGGACAGGGCGTTTTTCGAGGCTCGCGGCGAAGGGCTCGTCCAGGAGGATGACATCCTCTTGCTCACGAATTCTTCCGCGCAATATGCTGACAGGCCTCACAAGCCCGCGCTCACCACGGAGGCGGCTCGGTGGATGGTTGAGAAAGGAATAAAGATGTTGGGCTTTGATACCAGCATCGCACTGGGGCGGAGCCGTGAAGATGCGCGCGCTATCCATGACATCCTCATGTCGAGGGATATAACACTGCTTGAAGTCCTTGGAGGCCTGGATCAGCTGAGAAAGAGCCGGTTTATTTTCTTCGCCTTGCCGCTCAAGATAAAGGGCCTTGACAGCTCTCCTGTTAGGGCGATGGCCCTTGAGGAGAAGGACTGAAATCGGGGTTGTGGTTGATTCGCCGGTTGCCGGGAGCCTGCGGTTGGTTCGCCAGCTGCCGGGACTTAACCGGATCTCCAGGATATAGACCGCGAGCGGGATAATTGTAGCTGGCGATAGGGAGCCCGGCAATAGCAAGAGGACCTCGACTGGACCAGGAGCTGTTGATATAATGTGGGACCTTATCCGCCTCATCGTCGTCTGCGTGCTGATGGTTATCCTGCTACGCAGGCAGGTCAATCTTGGTTTGGTGATGGTGGTAGCGGCTATATCGCTCGGCGTCATGTATGGCATGGGTCCGGTCAAAATCGGGACGATCGCAGTCCATAGTATCGTAGCCCGTGATTCTGTGAATCTCGTCCTGGCCCTGATCTTCATTGCATTTCTCGAACATGCCATGCGCCGGGCAGGCATGATGCAGAAGATGGTTAGGGCCCTCAGGGTGTTAATCCGCGACCCGCGCATCACCATGGCCGCCTTGCCTGCGTTTCTAGGGCTCCTGCCTTCTGCCGGCGGCGCCAGGTTTTCGGCGCCGCTTGTTGCACAAGTCATGGCGGAATTCGAGGCAACGCCTGAGCGAAAGGCGTTTATAAACTACTGGTACCGGCATGTATGGGAGTGCTTGATACCAATATACCCGTCGCTAATAGTTGCCGTCCAGATCTTGGATATCCCACTGGATCGCCTCCTCACGGCGACAGCGCCTATAAGCCTATTTGCGATACTATCCGGCATTGTACCCGCATTTGGGGGGCTTCCCCTCGAAAGACAATTGTCCAGCTCCGGGGCGGGGCAACTGGCCGGTTCCGCGGCGCAGCCGTTGGGGCACTTGTACAAAGCCAACAACAGTATTGATGATGCAGCCAACAGCCATCTTGATGCCAGTGACTGCACCGGTGCCCGTAACCGTGCCCTGGCCGATGCTGCCTACTCGCTCGCCCCGGTCATCGCAATCGTGGCTGGAGTGATGCTTCTCAAGCTCAGCGTGGCCCTAACTGTCGGCGCCGTGTTCCTGGTGATGTTGGTTGCGGGCCGGTATACTATTGGGGAAACCTGGAGGCTTGTGAAAGAGGCGTTTTCCCTCAATATAGTTTTCCTGGTTTACGGTGTCATGTTCTTTAGAGATGTTATGGTGGCAAGTGGCGGCCTCGAGCGCATCTCTCCGTTTCTCGTAGGAGCCGGGATACCGCCCCTTGTTATCCTCTTTGCGCTCCCGTTCTTGGTAGGTTTCTCAACCGGCCTCCCCATCTCCGTATCTGGCGTGGCATTGCCCCTGATCTTAGGAATACTTAGATCTTCGGGCAGCGTGGACCCGGCGCTGGCTGCGTTTGCCTACGCAAGTGGATTCGTCGGCACAATACTCTCCCCGGCCCACCTCTGCCTGATACTGACAATAGACTATTTTAAGGCGCAATTTGCCAGGGTACAAAACATGCTCTGGCTCCCGGCAATCGCCATCCAGGTGGCTACATTGATCCTTACCCTGGTACGGACCGGGTTGACTGGGGCCCGGTGATAGCCTGGCTGGGTCATTAATAAGGCACTTAGGGTCTGACGGGCAATGGCCCGCAGGGGGCGTTGTTCACCCGCCCCGGGGTATTCTCAGCCTCTGCCCCGGATAAATGAGGTCCGGGTTGCGAATGTCGTTGAGTCTTATTATCGCGTCGAGGGACGCGCCAAACCGCCTGGAGATGTTCCAAAGCGTATCGCCCGGCTGCACGATGTAGATATGTTCGGGACCAAGCATTCCCTGGTTATCTTGGGGGTCCTTGGGAGCCTGCGGCCCTGCCTGCTGCAACGTACCGCCTCCGGTCTCGTGGGTGCCGGCCTTGCTAGATCCACCGGGCCCGCCGGACCAACCAGGTACAGGAGGGGTGCCTTGACCCGTCCCGGGTGCGGAGCCTGCTGCGCCGTCGATGCCTGGCCAGCTCTCGACCGGGCCGGTTATGACGATAACAGGTGTTCCCAATTCAACCATGTCGAAGAGTTCTTCGACGTTCTCATTATACATCCTGACGCAGCCGTGAGAGACCTCCTGGCCGATCAACTCGGGTCGATTGGTCCCATGTATCCCGTGCATTTCGTATGTGAATCCCAACCATCGCGTCCCCAGGGCTCCCCCCGGGTTTAGCACCTTTTCCAGGACCCTGAACTTTCCTACTGGAGTGGGTGTGTCAGGTTTACCTATCGCTACCGGATACTTCCTGATGAGCCGGTGCCCCTCATAAAGCCCGAGGGCACGTTCTCCGATGCTGATCACAATTGTGCGTCTATCTGCGGTCGTACCCTTCTCTGCGGTCGCGGAGCCTGTGGCACCTGCGCGGGTGAACCTGCTCCCGGCGTCCGGCCCGGCTGCCGGGGGGCTCTCGTCTTCTTCGTCCTTTTCTCCTTGCGGTTCGCCCTCGTCTCCCTCCAGCAGCCGGCCAGGGTAGTTGCCGGGGTCTGCGAGGTCGTACAGTAGTTTGATGGTCTCGCAGTCAAGCACCCCCGTTTCTTTCAATCCCTGTTTCTTCTGAAACTCCCTCACAGCCTCTTCCGTCTTGGCGGCGAAGAGACCCTGAACGCGGCCCGGGTCATACCCGAGCTTGGCTAGCATCTCCTGGGCATCTGCTATGAACGGGCTCCGGTCTCCTCGCTTGAATACAACTGGCCTGGTGGGTTTCATGAGGGTACTTCACCTCCGGCGGCCTGCAGGCACACTCTCGCTTTTTCATCATATGGTCCGTTTCTCCGGGGGGTGACGATATGCCAAGCCTTCCGGGCACAGAAGGCACGCATGACATTCAATGCGGAGTCCCCTTTTCCCCGGGGGCGCTACAGGCGATGACCTGCCCTGTCCGCGTGGAGGTCAATGCAAGGAAAGACATGGAATTGAAATGGCTTATAAAGAAGGGCCCGGTTGGTGATATTATATAGACAAGGGCTATTTTCCAGATGTTCCAATTGGAGGTATAAGAGAGGGGATTTAGAAGATGGTGAATCACAAGAAAAAAACGCACCCCCGGCAGCCAACCCTGATCATTGCCGGCCTTATACTTGCTGGCATCCTGGCAGGTTTGAGCGGGCCGTCATTACGAGAGCCAGCTTCTGCCGCCGTGTTTACCCCGACCATTCATGCCAAGTCAGCCGTGTTGATGGATTTCGCCAGTGGTCACGTTCTATTCACCCAGGAGCCGCACCTTAAGGTGCCGCCCGCCAGCATAACCAAGATCATGACCATGCTCCTTGTCATGGAAGCCGTTGATTCCAAGCGCATTAGCCTGTCTGATCCTGTGAGGACGAGCACTCATGCCTCAAGTATCGGTGGCTCACAGATATGGCTCAAGGAAGGGGAGGAACTGCCTCTCGAGAGTATGATGAAGGCAATAGCTATAGTCTCTGCAAATGACGCGTCCACTGCAGTGGCGGAATTCGTTGCAGGGTCGGAAGAGGATTTTGTCTCCATGATGAACCGGCGTGCAGAGGAGCTGGGAATGAAGGATACACACTTTGTCAACCCTGACGGACTCCCGGCTCCGGACCACTACAGCACCGCATATGATATAGCGGTCATGGCGCGAGAACTCTTGAAACACCCGAAGGTGCTGGACTGGACGTCCAAATGGATCGAAGAGATCCCGCGCCCGGCAGTCCCGGAAGGCGTATATACCCTCAAGAATACAAACGGCTTGATTCAGAGGTATCGCGGGGCTGACGGGCTGAAGACCGGGATGACAGATGAGGCGGGCTACTGCCTCGTCGGGACGGCCAAACGTGACGGCGTGCGGCTTATCGCCGTTGTCATGGGGACAGACTCTGACGAGGCCCGTCTTGCTGAAACCTCCAAGCTCCTGGACTATGGGTTCAGAAACTTCGCAGCGGTACATATCATCTCAAAAGGGGAATCCGCCGGCAAGGTAAGGATAGCAGGGGGCGCGAAGGCTGCCGTCGGGGCCGTAGCATCCGGAGATCTTACAGTTCTAGTAGAAAAGGGTAAGGAAGGGATGGTAGACAAGAAACTCGTCAGCATAGACCGCAAGGCACCTGTCAAAAAGGGTGATAAGGTGGGCGTCCTCCAGGCCGTCCTGGATGAATCCAGACTCGGAGAGGTGGACCTGGTTTCAGCCGAAGATGTGGGGCGGGCTAACATATTCACCCTGATAATCAGGGCCATCGGAGACTTCTTCAGGCGCTTGTTCAGATTGGGCCGTTGACAAGAACCTTTGACCGCCGGGACCTTCAATGCCAGGCAGGAGGATTCTCATTTGGAGTAGCCAATAAGTATAGGGGCCGCGGAGAGGAGGGCCGTAGTGGAGCGGGTTTATGCGCTGGCCAGGGCCAAGGTCAATCTGGTCTTGGATGTAACTGGCAAGTATGCGGATGGGTATCACTCGATAGAGACAGTCATGCAGTCGGTTGATCTATCCGACGAGCTAGTCTTCACGGCGACGGGTTATAACGGCGATTGCGGTGGCACTGGTTACCGCTGCGATTACGGGGGCGCGAATTGCCGCGGCGGCTGCGACGGATGGCGAGATGTAGGTGCCGGGTGGCCCGACGGAGCAGGGATAGAGGTGGTTTGCGACGATCCAAAGGTGCCTTCCGATTCCAGCAATTTGGTGGTCAGGGCTGCCATGCGCCTTAAGGAATTGGCTCTGGCGGGGGGATCACGAGCTGATGGGCGGCCTGGCGGTGTGCGAATCGAGATTCACAAACGAATCCCCGTGGCGGCCGGTCTCGCGGGGGGAAGTGCCGACGCGGCTGCTACGCTTATCGCCCTGAACGCCCTGTGGGGCCTTGGCCTCTCCCGGGATGAACTTCTCCGTGTGGGGGCCTCCGTCGGGGCTGATGTTCCTTTTTGCATGATCGGAGGGACCTGCATCGCCAGGGGTCGGGGGGACGAGGTCGTACCACTGGCAGGTATGCCCGAGGTTATATTCATATTGCTTACATCGGATGTAGGGTTATCGACCAGGGAGATATATCAAACCTATGATGCCTGTGAACTCGAGGGCTGGACTTGCGGCGAGTATCCTACCAGGGGTGAGGAAAACCCTAACGGTCTCTCAAGGCGGGGCACGGGCAGGCCTTTGAGTAGCGGGCGGGTCGCGGATATGGTCACGGCGGTCAAGGACGGTGAGCTCCGGGCCATCGGGCGTTTTTTGTATAATGCTCTCGAGCCTGTGGCAACCAACAAGATGCCTGCTATCCGGCAAGCCAGGCAGATACTGGCGGAGGCTGGAGCCCTCGGGGTGACGATGTCCGGGAGCGGGCCTGCGGTCTTTGGAATATTTGATCCACGCGATCTCGTTCTTACCGACGGCGAAGCTCGCCAGGGTCAAGAAGGGGCAGGGGGGAAGGACACGTCCACGGTGTCAGCAGGCCCGAATCCCGGCGAGGCATGGGGAAAGGGCCCCGGCACGGGAGGGCTTGCGGCGGGCGGATTGGTGGCCGCT
>DUSO01000162.1 GCA_012842565.1 Bacillota bacterium | reverse complement strand
CGGCTCCGGGCAGCCCCGCTGCTTTAAGCGTTCCTGCCCTGCACCTGCGGCCTCATCACCCCACGCTAGCCGCGAACGCGATTTTCCAATAATTCGCCAAGCGATGCATCAATTCCTGCTATCATTGGCGGCGTATGAACAACATCCGGGGTTGGAACAATGGAAATCCCGGATTCATCGCCCTCTACCCGGCCCTCAATGTAAGCGCTGGTAGCATCCTTGAGGCTGGGCTTGCGAAGTGCGATCGCCAGCACCTCATCCATGTGCCTCACCAGGACGAACTTCATCTCGTCCTTGATGTTCTGGGGAATTTCCTCGAGATCCTTCTTATTCTCTTCAGGCAGCACGACGGCCCTGATTCCGGCCCTGTGAGCCGCCAGGACCTTTTCCTTTATGCCGCCTACGGCCAGGACGCGGCCTCTCAGCGTGATTTCTCCGGTCATCGCGATATCACCCCTTAATGGACGCGAAGACAGCGCAGAAGCCAGCGCAGAGGCTATGCATATCCCGGCGGACGGCCCGTCCTTTGGGATGGCCCCCTCAGGTATATGAATGTGGACATCCGTATCCTGGTAAAAGGTATCGCTTATGCAGAGGTCTCTGGCCCTGGACCTCACGTAGGTGTAGGCAGCCTGGGCAGACTCGCGCATTACCTCGCCGAGCTTGCCTGTAAGAGTCAATTTGCCCGTCCCCTTCATGACGGATACCTCGATGGCGAGAATGTCCCCGCCAAATTCGGTGACTGCAAGCCCGGTCGCTACTCCGACCTTGTCATCAGTCTCAGCGGTCCCGTAATGGTACTGGGGGATGCCCAGATATTTCTGGAGATCAGGCATGTCGACGACCCGCCGGCCGCTACCCCCCTCGACAATCTCACGGGCAACCTTGCGGCATATGCTGGAGATTTCCCGTTCCAGGTTTCTCACACCGGCTTCCCTGGTGTATTCCCTTATTATACGGCGTACACTCCCCTCGGTGAGCTCGAAGCCCTGGCCTTCGAGTCCGTGCTCCCTGACCTGCCTCGGGATCAAGAAATGCCGCGCTATCTGGACCTTTTCCTCCTCGGTATACCCGGGTATCGTGATCATCTCCATCCTGTCCAAAAGCGGCCGCGGGATGGCCTGGGCCACGTTGGCGGTGGTTATGAACATTACCTCGGAGAGGTCGAACGGTATCTCGAGGTAGTGGTCCTGAAATGCGCAATTCTGTTCGGGATCCAGCACCTCGAGGAGCGCTGCGGCCGGGTCGCCCCTGAAATCCGAGCTCATCTTGTCTACCTCGTCCAGCAGGATCACGGGGTTCTTAGAACCCGCCTGCCGCATGGCCTGGATCACCTTTCCGGGCAGTGCGCCGACATAGGTCCGCCTATGGCCGCGGATCTCCGCCTCATCCCGGACTCCGCCCAGTGAAAAGCGGACAAACTTGCGTTCAAGGGATCTGGCAATGGACTTCCCGAGGGAGGTCTTGCCTACCCCCGGGGGTCCGACCAGGCACAGGATAGGCCCTTTCATCTTGTTCGTGAGCTGGCGTACCGCAAGATATTCGAGGATCCTCTCCTTGACCTTTTCGAGGCCATAATGATCTTCATCGAGGATCTGCCTTGCCACCTTTACGTCAATCCGGTCTTTGGTCTTGACCGACCACGGCAGTGATAGGATCCAGTCCAGGTAGGTCCTCACCACGACAGACTCGGCGACCATGGGAGGCATCTTCTCCAGGCGGTCGAGCTCACGGAGCACACGTTCCTCCACTTCTTTGGGCAGCTTGGCGGCCTGGATCTTTTCATGATATTCCTCAACCTCGGCCATTCTCTCGTCCTTCTCGCCGAGTTCTCTCTGGATCGCCTTCATCTGTTCCCTGAGGTAATATTCCTTTTGGGTCTTCTCCATCTGCTTTCTAACGCGGACATGGATCTTCCTCTCGATCTCAAGTATCTCCATCTCCTTGTTGAGGATGGCAAATAGCTTTTCCAGGCGCACCTTGGCCGATCCAGCCTCGAGGATCGCCTGCTTATCCTCGATCTTGAGGGGAAGGTGCGACACTATGTCGTCCGCGAGGCGCCCGGGGTCGTCGATGCTT
>DUSO01000161.1 GCA_012842565.1 Bacillota bacterium | reverse complement strand
AGATAATCCCTGTTTTGAGAGAGCGGGGCATCAAAGTCGCGGCGGGCCATTGTGCTCCTAGCTTCCAGCAGGTGTGTGAGGCAATTGACCTGGGGCTTACTCACGTTACGCATGCGTTCAATGGGATGGCACCCCTTCATCACCGCGATCCCGGTATTGTCGGCGCGCTTCTCACCAGGGACGAGCTTACCACCGAGGCCATCGTGGACGGACTGCATCTTCACCCGGCAATTGTGCAGTTGCTCTATCGATGTAAGGGTATGGACAAGCTGGCGCTGGTGACAGATGCCACCATGGCGGCGGACATGGCCGACGGCAATTACTCCCTTGGAGACCTTGAGATACAGCTGAGAAACGGAGAGGTGCGCCTCCCCGACGGGACCCTTGCCGGGAGCGCCCTGACGATGGACAGGGCTGTGACAAATGCGGCACGGTTCCTTGGATTACCCATATGCCAGGCGGTCCATATGGCTACGATGGTACCCGCCAGGATCATCGGGGTGGAAGGGCGCAAGGGTTCACTTGAACCCGGGAAGGATGCAGACATCGTGATCCTGGACCAGGATGGCAGGGTAGATGCGACGATCGTGGCGGGACAGGTCGTCTATGCCGCATGACAGGATAGAGATACTGGCGGACCTGCATACTCATACAGTTCATAGCCACGGGCGCGGCACGGTCGAGGAGAATGTCCTGGCTGCCAGGGCCAGGGGATTGAAGGCGGTAGGCATAACAGACCATGGCCCTGCAAGCCTCTTTGGGGTCGGCGTGAGAGATCTGTCCGTATATGACGAGATCTCGCATGAGACGAAGGAATGCACCCTAAAGTACCAGGATATCGAGGTGCTCACCGGGGCGGAGGCCAACATTGTGAGTCTTGGGGGGGACCTGGATGTGCCGGATGAGGTTCTGAGCAGGCTGGATGTGGTGCTTGCCGGGCTCCATGTCATGATCTCCGGCAATACTCTGTCCGACACGTGGGCGCTCGCCTGTAGAAACTTCATAGCGCGCTACAGCGCCATCATCAGGCGGAGGGCACGGGTGGAAAATACCAAGGCCCTTGTCGAGGCCGTGATGAGGCATCCAATAGATGTCGTCACCCATCCGGGTCTCCACGTTTCCATAGATACTGAAGAACTGGCCCTTGCGTGTGCGAGGGCTGGCACGGCGCTCGAGATCAACGGGGGACACCCTCACATGGAGGAGGCCTTCATTCATGTGGCTCGAAAGCAGGGCGTGGATTTTTGCATAAGCAGTGATGCTCATGAGCCCGCGCGGGTGGGAGACTTTGGGCGCGCGATTGAACTCGCCGAGAGGGCGGGGCTCGATGCTGCGAGGATAGTAAATGCCTCAGGGTATCGACAAACACGAGGATCGTCAGGGGGAGTAACCGGTGGAGGAAAACGGCCTCATAATAATCACGGGTTTATCTGGGGCAGGTAAGAGTGAGGCGATGCACGCCTTCGAGGACCTGGGCTTTTTTTGTATCGACAACCTCCCCGCAAATCTGATACCGAAGTTTGCCGAGCTTTATTCTCAATCCGGTGGCAAGGTCGCCCGCGCGGTTCTTGTAGTGGATATAAGGAGCCGGGGATTTTTTGACAGCCTGCTCGAGGCCCTTGACGCCCTCGAGGAAATGGGCCTCGATTACGAGATATTGTTTCTGGAAGCCTCTGACGAGGTGTTAGTGCGAAGGTTCAAGGAAACCAGGCGCAGACACCCACTCGCGTCTGAAGGGAGCATCCTCGAAGGCATCAAGGCTGAACGCCGGCGACTTGACCAGGTGAGAGGCAGGGCCTCGCGGATAATTGACACGTCCACCCTCACGGCCAGGCAGCTCAAGGAGAAAATTCAAAACATCTACGGAGGAGAGCATCAAAAAGGGAGGATCTCCATAGCGATAATCTCATTTGGTTTTAAGTATGGGCTGCCCATGGATGCAGACCTTGTCTTTGATTGCCGCTTCTTGCCCAACCCTCACTATGTGGACGCCCTCAGGCCTCTTACCGGGCAGGATGAACGCGTGCGGGAATATGTACTGAAATCGCCCCTCACCCGGCGTTTTCAGCAAAAGTTGCATGACTTCGTCACTTTTTTATTGCCGCATTACTTGGAGGAAGGTAAGGCGCAGCTGGTCATCGGCATAGGATGTACGGGTGGGAGGCACAGGTCGGTGACCCTCGCCGATGAGCTTGCGGCATTCCTCAGGGGCAAGGGATATAATGTATCGGTGGAACACAGGGATATAGAGCAGTGATTTGGGGCGGAGGATTGATACTGTGAAGACATCCTTTCACTCGGGGAGGATTCGCTCCAGGGGGAGCATGAGGCGGGGGCCGAGATTGGTGGCCATAGGCGGCGGAACCGGCCTATCCACTCTGCTCAGGGGAATCAAGGAGCATACCTCGAACATAACAGCCGTAGTCACGGTGGCCGATGACGGGGGCAGTTCCGGCAGGCTAAGACGGGAGATGGGTGTGCTCCCCCCCGGAGATATCCGAAACTGCCTGGTTGCCCTGGCTGACGCGGAACCACTGATGCAGCGGCTATTCCAGTACAGGTTTGGCGAGGACGGCCCCCCCGGCCTTGCAGGACATAACTTCGGTAATCTCTTTATCGCTACCATGTGCGAGATTACCGGCGATTTTGAACTAGCGATAAAAGAATCCAGCCGGGTGCTTGCCGTGAGGGGGCAGGTCCTGCCCTCTACCCTTTCCCAGGTGACCCTGGTGGCCGAACTCGAGGATGGGACTACCGTGCAGGGGGAATCAAATGTCTCTAAGAGCAAGAGCAGAATCAGGCGGGTGCGGCTTGTACCCGAGGACGCCCTGCCCCTCCCGGATACGTTGCAGGCCATTGGCGAGGCTGATATGATTATCTTGGGTCCCGGCAGCCTCTACACCAGCGTGCTGCCCAACTTGATCGTCCGCGGTGTCCCTGAGGCGATCCGTGAATCCCATGCACCCAGGGTGTATGTCTGTAACGTTATGACCCAGCCGGGAGAGACCGACGACTTTACCGCATCTGATCATGTCAAGGCTATTCTGAGCCATGCCGGACATGGCATTATGGATTACGTTATCGTGAACACCGGGGATATCCCGGGGGAACTCCTGGGAAAATATCGTCAGGAAGGTGCCGTCCCGGTCATTCCGGATATCGAGAGGGTCGAGGCCCTCGGGATCAAGGTTATCCAGGGCGATTTTATAAGCAAGACCGACGTGGTGCGCCATGATCCGCGGAAACTCGCCTCAGCGATAGTCGGGATGCTCTAGCGTTAGCCATATGAGCATGTGGGAGAAAGGGGTCGTTTCTCATGTACTGGGAACAGATGGGACCAGAGAATACCGTCCGGACTACTGAGCTTGCGGTGGCCCGGGCCAGGGAGCTGGGGATCGAGCACATAGTGGTAGCGTCTAATACAGGTGAAACAGCGAGGCCTCTCCTTGGGAAGGGCATTAACGTGGTAGTGGTTACCCACAGGTTTGGGTTCAGGGAACCCGGAAGGTGCGAGATGTCTCCCGAAGCTCGCGAAGAGCTCACCATGGCGGGGGCCAAGGTTCTCACCACAACCCATCTCTTCAGCGGGATCGAGCGCGGTGTCACCAAGGAATTCGGCGGGCTCTATATCGGGGGAATCGTAGCTGAGACCTTGAGGATGATGGGACAGGGAACAAAGGTCGCAGTAGAGGTGGCGATTATGGCCCTGGATGCTGGCCTGATCCCCTACGGCGTTGACGTGATAGCTATTGGAGGGTCCAAGCGGGGCGCAGATACTGCCCTGGTCATAAGGCCCGAACATTCATCGCAGTTTTTCAGGAGCAAGATAAGGGAGGTCATCTGCAAACCCAGGGATTTTGAATGAGGCCCGGATTCCACTACGTTCTTTCGCGCCGGTCCCGGGGCGCTCCGGCTTCATGGGACCGGCGGGGTGTCATGGCGCCAGCAGGCTATGGTAGAGGATGACAGACCCGATAATGGCCATGAGGTCTGCCGCAAGTCCAAGCCAGAGGGTATGGCGGATACGTCTTATCCCTACGGCCCCAAAATAGATGGTGAGGACATAGAAGGTCGTCTCGCAGCCGGACTGTATCATGCAGGCGATCGTTCCTATTCCTGAATCAGGGCCGTGGGTCTTGATTATATCGGTCAATACCTCGAGCGAGCCACTGGCGGAAAGAGGTCGTACAAGCGCAAGCGGCAATAATTCGGGGGGCAACCGTATGAGGGATGCCACGGGGGAGAGGAGACGGGCAAGTAAGTCCATAGCGCCGGAAGCCCTGAATACCCCGATGCCCAAGAACATCGCTATCAGGAAGGGCAGGATCCTCACGGCTGCCATGAGGCCCTCCCTGGCGCCCTCGATAAAGGCGTCGTATATCTTGACCCCTCGTAGATAGCCAAATATGCATATTCCGACAATAATGGAAGGAATCGTTATGGACGACAGGAACTGGACTACATTTATGAGCACCCTGCTACCTCCCGCGGGAAAGATCGCGCAAGAGCATATCCAGGATGAGCGTGATGATCATGATTCCGGTGGTCAGGAGGATGATCGGGCCGACCACATTTGTCGGGTCTTTTGAGCCATATTGAGCCCTGATGGCTATTACCGTGGTAGGCGCCAGGACGATTCCCGTCAGCGTCAACGCGATGAATGTACACATGGCATCTGTCGCAGTTGACGGATTCCTGTTGAGCTTTTGCAGGTCTTCCATGGCTTTGAGCCCGATGGGCGTTGCGGCGTTCCCCATTCCCAGGAGGTTGGCGACCACGCTCAAGGTTATCGTGGATATAGCCGGGTGATCCCGCGGCAAGCTGGGGAAGATCCCTTTCACCAGTGGTCTTACGGCTCTGGCAATCATAGTTGCGAGGCCGGATTCCTCTGCTATCTTCATCACCCCAGACCAGAGGGCCATTACTCCTACCAGGTTCAGCGTAAGGTTGACTGCCGATTGTACCGCAGAGAGTGACGATTGGGTCAAGACGCCGCCCTTTCCGGCGACAAGGCCTGCCATCCCGCCGACAGCAATGAGGAAAAGCCAGATGTTGTTGATCATAGGCCCCAAGACCCCCGGGTATTCTACATCGACCTGTTCAATGCGGAACCCGTTTCAGACGAGGTCGGCTACAATTCAATCTATTCGGCGTCCCGGCCGGCTTATGACTGTGATGTGGATGGGTATGAATGAGGAGAGGAGCCCTTTCGGGCTCCTCGAGGCTACCGTGACCCGGCCGGTGTCGGGCAGCCCGGCCGGCACCTGGCCACCCTGCTGGTATCGAGGGAAAAAGCCGCCGGCCACGGCTCATTTTCTACTCTACCTGGCGAAGATATGATTTCCGATTCGCGTTGTGATTGGCCTTGTGAAGATCCACCAGGAAGTCGTCTTGGCCGGGTTGTAGAAGTAGAGGGCTCCAAATGAGGGATCCCAACCCATGAGCGCATCCCTGGCAGCATTCAGGGAGCTCTGGTCCGGCAGGAGGTTTATCCTGCCGTCATATACCGGGCTAAAGGCCCCGGGTTCGAAGATCACGCCGGATACAGTAGCCGGGAAGAGAGGGCTCTCCACCCTGTTGAGCACGACGGCCCCCACCGCAACCCTGCCCGCATATGGTTCTCCCTCGGCCTCTGCGTGGATGAGGCGCGCGAGAAGCCATTCTTCCGCCCACGCGCTCCCCCTGTCTCCCCTGGCCGCATAGGCCCTTTGATATGGAGCGGTTGCTGACAGTACTATAGCTGCTACCAGCATAAGGCCTATGACATACCCGGCTGTCCTTCTCTTGGCCATCAAGGCAACACCCCTTTGTATTTGTTGTCATGCAGGTAGTGATGCTGTGATGCGTCGCGAAGGGCGCCCCGGAGTTATAGGGGCACGGATATTGTACAGGACCTCTGGCCGCTTGTCAGGGTACAGATGGGGATGGATACAGCCGGTATCATGGCTGTAACGGCTGTTTCGCGCAATATCCCCCTATCGGGAACGAATAAGGCAGGTGATGAGGCATTAGATGGGAATCCCATATGTTGGAGACAAAGCGGCCGTTTTATGATAAGATATTCTTCGGGGGTGTTACGTTGCCGTTTGTAGCTGACATAAGGCATGAGCTGGCCAGGGCGATGCCAGAGCGCGAGTGCTGCTCGATTGCCGAGCTCTCCGCAATCGTGAGGGGCTCGGGGAGCCTGAACATTTCGGGGAACGGCAGGGTATCCATTGACATCCTGACACCCGACGCCGCAATAGCACGCAAGGTCGTGAGCCTGGCGAAATCTGTGCTCAAGATATCCCCGGATATCGTAGTGCGGAGGCCGGGAACGGGGGCTAAGACGCGAACCTACCTCCTCAGGATACCGGCCGGCGCCGGGTGTGATGACGCCCTGGAGAGGCTTGGCCTCAAGGCTCACGTGTTCAATGCTGATGATGGTATCCAGCCAAGTCTTGTCCAGGGCCGGTGTTGCAGGGGGTCGTATCTGAGGGGAGCATTTCTGTCTGCCGGATACGTCAACGATCCCGTCAGGGGTTATCACCTGGAGATAGTGGTGGATACCCGGGGCTACGCCGAGGGAATCCAGTTACTCTTGCGGTCCTTGGGGATAAAATCTGGTGTGGCTGCCCGGAAGGGCTCCCATGTGGTATATATAAAGGGTTCGGATGCGATCTCTTCCGTCCTGGGAATCATGGGGGCTCACGGGGCGCTACTCCGCCTGGAGAGCGTCCGCGTTGACCGCGGGATTAAGAATGAGGTAAACCGGCTTGTGAACTGTGACACCGGAAACCTCTCCAGGGTGGTGAATGCATCCTTGAGACAGGTTGAGGCAATAACGCTGATCAGAGAGACTTCCGGCCTTGAGTCCCTCCCTCCAGCACTGAGGGAGATAGCCAGGATGCGTCTGCAACACCCGGATGCGAGTCTCCGGGAGCTGGGCGACATGTTTCACCCGAGGATCTCCAAGTCCGGCATCGAAAACAGGCTGAGGCGCATCATGAGAGTCGCCCGGGGCCTTAAGAAAGGAGATTCACTGCCCGGGTAGAATATACTAGTATCAGGGAAGAGGCGATGCTCCGTATGCGTATGGGCTATGAAGTGGCCTTGAAACAAGTTCCCAGGCTTGTTATCACGCCTGAGCTCAGGCAGGCCATTACAGTGCTGCAGTTACCTATACTGGAGCTGCGCCAGTATGTAGAGAATCAACTGCTGGAGAATCCCCTCCTTGAGGTTTCTGACGAGGACCCGTCTCAGCAGTCACAGGTTACGGATCCCCTTGATGAGCTATACGGGTCCCAGGATGCCCGGCCAGGCGCGGGGAATGGCGATGGGGGGGGCCGGGATGATGGCTCCCCGGAGATAGATTGGGAGCAGTACTTCGCTGATTCGAGTGATATTGGGTACCGCGAGTGGCTCCCGCAATCAGGTACCCAGGACGAGATCTCATTTGAGAATATGGTAAGTTCTTCGCCGTCTCTGCACGAGCATCTCTTGTTCCAATTGAGGCTTTCCGTTTCTACCCCCCTGGATATGAAGGTCGGCGAGCTCATCATCGGGAATATCGATGATGACGGGTACCTGCGGGCCGGTCTTGATGAAATCGCTCTTATGGCCGGCGTTCGATTGCACGATGTGGAACGGGTGTTACATATAGTCCAGGCTTTCGAACCTTCCGGGGTTGGGGCCCGGGACGTGGTCGAGTGCCTGGTGATACAATTGGGCGGCCTTGACCTTCCATCGAGATTCAAAAGGCAGGTCGAGATGGTCATCCGGGAACATCTCGAGGACCTGGCGGAAGGGCGCTATTCGAGGATAGCGGACGCGCTTCATATCTCCATTCGTGAAGTACAGCAGGCGGCGGATGTTATAAGGACTTTGGACCCAAAGCCCGGGCGGCAGTTTGGCGGGCCCGGGACGCCCACTTACGTGATTCCTGATGTGGTCATCGAGCGGGCAGGTGCCGATTATGTCGTTATTGTCAATGATCTGGCGATCCCGAGGCTGACATTGAGCCCCACTTACCGGAGACTGCTCTATTCCGCGGATAGCAGCGCGGATTGCGCATCGGACTTCATAAAATCCAGGCTCAACTCCGCCTTATGGTTGATAAAGAGCATCGAACAGCGCCGCCTCACGTTACAGAAGGTCACCGAATGCATAGTGAGATTCCAGCGAAGGTTCTTGGACCATGGCATAAGGTATTTGAGGCCATTAACGCTCCGTGAGGTGGCGGACGAAATCGGGGTACATGAATCGACAGTCAGCAGGGCCACCAGCGGGAAGTATGTCCAGACCCCCAGGGGCACTTTTGAGCTCAGGTTCTTTTTCGCAAGCGGCGTCGCTACCCAGGAGGGCGATGGAGCTGCCGCCGAGAGCGTAAAGAAGGCCATCAAAGATATGATAGCCGTCGAGGATCCCGCGAGGCCCCTTTCTGATCAGGCCATTACCGAGAGACTCCGGGATTCGGGGATTATGATCTGCAGGAGGACTGTGGCCAAGTACAGGGAGGACATGGGAATTCCGGCTTCCAGCAAGAGACGGCGCTATTAGGGGTAGTTTCGTCAAGGATGACTCCCCGGCCGGAGAATAGGCCTTTCCACTCCTGGAGTTCCCCTACCTTGAAAACGGAGAGCGTCCCTGCCATTTTTTGCTCAGATATTTTTCACCAATACAGAAGGAATTTTGCGGTTTGCCGAGAATAAAGTCTACGGTCAAAAATGGTGGCCCGGAGGGCGAATATTTTTTTGGCGCCGGTGGGACAAAATAGGATGGGATGGGACATATAGTGTCCCAATATGCAATTTCTGGAGAGGCAGCCTTGGAGAGTCTCAGCAGGCTAATCGCCGTCCAACAAAGGATAGCACCAGAAGTCGGGGAACTGGTCGAGAGACGTTATGCCGTGTTGAGGTGCATTCAATTTGCGCAACCTATTGGCAGGAGGGGGGTTGCGCTCAAGACAGGCTATGGAGAGCGCAAGGTAAGGGCGGACATAGCGTCTCTGAGAGAGCAAGGGCTGGTCACCGTCGACACGGGCGGGATCATGTTGACCAGGGAAGGTGAGAAGACCCTGGCCGACCTGGGCGAATACGTGCGGGAACTGAGAGGTCTGGCCCGTCTCGAGGAAGAGCTCAGGCAAAAGCTCTCGGCGGGCCAGGTGGTAGTAGTATCCGGTGATTCCGACCAGGACCCGTCCGTAAAGAAGGATATGGGAAAGGCGGCGGCCAGGCTTATGCGGGAGATCGTTCGCGACGACGACGTGATATCCGTGGGCGGCGGCACGACGATGGCGGAAGTGGCTAATGCGCTCACCCGGCCATGGAATAAGAGGAACGTCACCTTTGTGCCGGCCCGCGGGAGCCTTGGCGACGATGTGGAAAAGCAGGCCGATACAATCGCCGCTTTGATGGCCAAGAACGTTAATGCGGCCTACAGGCTCCTGAACGTACCCGACGACCTGAGGGCCGAGACCCTGTCCAGGATAGCGCTCGAGCCCAGGATCAAAGAAATACTAGAGGTGATTCATGGAGCCAGGATAGTCGTCCATGGCATCGGGACAATTGATGAGATGGCCAGGAGGCGGAGGCTTCCCCCGGACGAGGTGGCGCTCCTCAGGGACAAAGGGGCTGTCGCGGAGATGTTCGGGTACTATTTCGACGCCCGCGGCGCCATTGTACACGTCACTCCCAGCATGGGTTTGCGGCCCGAGGACCTCGAGGGAAAGGAAATCATGGCCGTCGCCGGCGGTACCAAGAAGGCCCTCGCTATCGTCGCCGTAATGGCCAACCGCCCAAGAGAGATACTCGTTACAGACGAGGGGGCGGCCAGGGCCATCCTGGCGATGCGATAACGGTGTCTTGCTATACTGAAGGGAGGAAAACACTATGGCAACAAGGGTTGGAATCAACGGTTTCGGACGGATCGGAAGGATTGTATTCAGGGCGGCTCTGAACAACCCCGCTCTGGACATTGTGGCTGTGAACGACCTGGCTGACGCAAAGACCAATGCCCACCTGCTTAAGTATGACTCCGTACACGGGATACTGGGCATGGACGTGGAGGCAAAGGACGATGCCATCATAGTGGGCAGCAAGGAGGTAAAGGTGCTCTCAGAGAAAGACCCGGCCAACCTGCCATGGAAGGACCTGGGCGTAGAACTGGTCATCGAATCGACCGGGGTCTTTACCAACGCAGAAAAGGCAAGGGGACACATGAACGGCGGAGCCAAGAAGGTCATAATCACCGCCCCAGCCAAGAATGAAGATATCACCATAGTCATGGGCGTCAATGAGGGAATGTACGACCCGGCTCGCCACCATGTAATCTCTAACGCGTCATGTACCACCAACTGCCTGGCTCCCGTGGCGAAGGTCCTACACGAGAACTTCGTCATCAAGAAGGGGCTTATGACTACGGTGCACTCCTACACCAACGACCAGAGAATCCTCGACCTGGTGCACAAGGATCTGAGGCGAGCGAGGGCCGGGGCCATGTCAATAATCCCGACCACGACGGGGGCAGCCAAGGCTGTGGGGCTGGTGCTTCCTGAGCTGAAAGGCAAGCTGAATGGGTTTGCCATGAGGGTGCCTACCCCGAACGTCTCGGTTGTGGACCTCGTGGCCGATGTGGAGAAGCCGACTAGCGTTGAAGAGGTAAATGCGACGCTTCGCGCTGCCGCGGCGGGGCCTCTCAAGGGGATAATGGACTACACCGATGAGCCCCTCGTGTCAAGGGATTTCAACGGCAACCCGCACTCGGCCGTCGTTGACGGTCTCTCAACCATGGTGGTGGAAGGCACGCTGGTGAAAGTCATCGCCTGGTATGACAATGAGTGGGCGTACTCCAACCGGGTCGTTGATCTTGCTGCCTATATTGCCGGAAAGGGTCTATAGATGTCCATAGGCCCGTTTTCCCTCTTGGAAGGGGAGGTATTCAGCCATGGCCAAGGCCAGCGTAAAGGATATCGATGTCAGGGGCAAGAGAGTGCTGGTCAGGGTGGACTTCAATGTCCCGATGAACGAGAAGCGCGAGATTACTGATGACCGCCGCATAAGGGCGGCCATCCCTACCATAGATTACCTCTCGAGACAAGGGGCCAAGGTGATCCTCGTATCCCACCTCGGCAGGCCTAAAGGCAAGCCTGCGCCGGAATTCCGCATGGATCCCGTGGCGGAGAGGCTCGGGGAGTTGATGGGGAGGAAGATAGTCAAGGTCGACGACGTGGTCGGGGACCTTCCCATGCAGGCTATAGCCAAGATGGCGGATGGGGATGTCATTCTCCTGGAAAATGTAAGGTTCTATAAAGAAGAAGAGGCAAATGACGAGGCTTTTGCGAGGAAGCTGGCTGATCTTGCCGATGTTTATGTGAACGACGCCTTCGGCACTGCCCACAGGGCACATGCCTCTACTGCGGGGGTGGCAAAGTTCCTGCCGGCTGTTGCCGGGTTCTTGATGCAGAGAGAAATCGAGATAATGGGCAAGGCTCTCGAGAATCCCGAGAGGCCCTTCGTTGCCATACTGGGCGGGGCCAAGGTGTCGGATAAGATAGGCGTGATCCGGAACCTGCTTGACAAGGTAGACAAGTTGATAATAGGCGGCGGTATGGCCTACACATTCTTCAAGGCAAAAGGTTATGAGGTAGGGGACTCCCTCCTCGAAGCCGACAAGGTGGACCTTGCCATACAACTCATGCATGATGCCGGAGAAAAGGGCGTGGAGCTTCTCCTACCGGTTGATGTCGTAGTTGCAGATCGTTTCGCAGCCGATGCCAATGTCAAAGTTGTCAAGAGCAACGAGATCCCGCGCGGGTGGCAGGGCATGGACATCGGCCCTGAGACAATCAGGCTCTTCGAGGCAGCTGTCAAGGACGCCAGGACCGTTATATGGAACGGCCCTATGGGTGTCTTTGAAATGGATCGCTTTGCAGCGGGGACACGGGCTGTTGCCGAGGCCCTCGCAAGGTCCGGCGCAACTACGATAGTCGGTGGAGGGGATTCGGCTGCGGCCGTGGAGCAGATGGGGCTTGCGGATAAAATGACGCATGTGTCTACCGGTGGCGGGGCTTCGCTGGAATTTCTGGAGGGCCGCGAGTTGCCAGGCGTAGCCGTATTGCAGGACCGCAAGGCGTAGTAAGGCACGGTATTGTATCAACGGTAGCAGCTCAGTTATGAGAGTTGTCGGAGGTGTATAGCGTGGGCAGGTCCAGGAGGCGAATAATTGCCGGAAATTGGAAGATGTATAAGACGATACCTGAGGCGGTAGACCTGGTGGACGAGCTCAAGCCCCTGGTAGCTGATGTAGCGGATGTCGAAATCGTGGTCTGTCCGCCTTTTACCGCTCTATCTGCGGTCCGGGATGCCCTGAAGGGCTCAAACATCGGCCTGGGAGCTCAGGACGTCTTTTGGGAGGCCGAGGGGGCATATACCGGCGAGGTTTCCGTGGGGATGCTCGAGGATGCAGGGTGTACCTATTGTATCGTCGGGCATTCGGAGCGT
>DUSO01000012.1 GCA_012842565.1 Bacillota bacterium | reverse complement strand
GACGCCGTAGACAATCCAGCCATTATGAGGGTGTTACAGGTGGCTCGTATCCAACGGGGCCGTGCAAAGAAACCAAGAAAGTCGCCGAGTTGAGGGTAGCGGATCACCGATATGATTGGATAGATTATAAACATGAGCAAGAGAAGGGTGACAGCCCCAAGCGTCAGGACCAGTAAAGGTTCCCTAGTTATCTTATTCATATTCTCAGGCCCCCGAACTCCAATGACGAATAAATCTCCGGGCTCAAGGCATGGGCTCTGCTACCTGGAGCCCATGCCCGAAGCTCGGACCGAAAGGGCATGCCGTTACCTGCGTATCGTTGACTCCCATTTCTTCTTTAACCGATCGGCATTCTCATTTGCCCACTTACGATCGTAATCGACAAGCTTAATCGATGATAACGGTGGCACTCCGGCGGGAGGAGGGACATCTTTACGAGCTGAGTACCTCATGGAATTGCGAGTATTGATCTCCCCGGCTTCCTTGCTCAAGACCCAATCCACGAACTTCTTAGCTGCTTCCGTGTTAGGACCGCCCTTCACGATAGAAACACAACCGATCTCCCATCCAGTATCCTGTGGATACACCAGGTCAATTGGGTATCCCTGGCTCCTCACCCTCAGGATGTCATGGCCCCAGGACATTCCGGCGAGGAATTGCCCTGTTGCCACGAGCTGGATAGGTGCCGGAGCACTTGGAGTATAGTGGCTTACGTTTTTGTCCAGCTCCTTCAGGAACTGGAATGCCCTCTCCTCACCCAACCTGAAAATCTGAGTAACCATAAAGATGTATGCCCCGCCTGCGGTGGAGGGGTTGGAGGTTACGAATTTCCCCTTATAGGCTGGGTTTAAAAGATCATCCCACGTCTTTGGGTACTGAGTCCCCGGTGGCATCTCAGCCTTGAACCTGTCCCGGTTTATCACGATCCCAAGAGCACCCAGATACCAGCCGTGCCAATATCCATTCGGGTCGTGAAATGCTTTATCAATTTCCTTCGCCACGGGTGAGTCATACTTGACCAGGAGGCCGTCCTTGGCCAGAGGATCGTGCATTTCTGAAGAGCCACCCAAGAATATGTCTACCTGTGGGTTCGATGCTTCTGCTCGAATCCGCGTCGTGATCTCCCCGGCAGGAAGGCATACGAAATCTACATCAATCCCTGTTGCCTTCTTGAACGCATGCAAGAGGTCATCCATCTCCGCCTGCTGAAGGGCGGTATACATCACAATGCGATTCGATGAACCCATGGCCATGGGCGCAATGGTGATCGTGCCGAAAAGGTACACCAGCACCGCAGCCACAAGAATCCGGCTTTTCATCCGTAAACCCTCCTCGTTTGATGATCAAGAGCCTAATCACGCCCATCACGGATGGTCCGTTCCCACGTAATGCCCCTTTGGAATCCTTCCCTCAACGCCAACCCTCACAGTGCAATGGAGAGAGATATCACCTCCTCGGCTAAAGGACAAATCCCCTATACCCCAGGGAAGTTTCGAAGATCGGAGTTTTACGGGTGTCCATAAAGGTCCTTTTTCAAGGCTATCCCCAGGCAAAGCACATCAACGACGGCAACCTGTGCAATCCGGGAAACGCCTGCTTCCGGGCCAAGCGGCGTCTCCTGGGCTCCGGTTATGAGTTTAATATCCACCAGTTTAGCAAGGGGTGACTGAGATTGGTTAGTTATGCCTATAGTTGTAGCGCCTGTCTCTTTAGCAAGATGAATCACATTGACGGTCTCCAAAGAGGCGCCTGAATGAGATATCCCTATGGCAACATCCCCCGGGCCCAACATATTCGCCAGCACCGCCTGGGTATGGGGATCGGTGCAGACACTGCTGAAAACCCCTACCCTCAGGAGCTTTTCATACGCCACGGAGGCAATTCCCCCCGAGCCGCCTGCCCCATATAGCTGCACCTTACCAGCTTTTAGGATGCTGTCCACGGCTCGCTCCATTTCCCTCACATCCAGGATCGAAAGTGTATCCTTTAAGCTCTGCGTATAGAGTGCAAATGCCTTCTCCATCACTGTCTGGATGTTATCGGCCCCGGTTATGGTCTCGTACATATTTCGGCGGGGAACGGTTACCTCGCCCGCGAGCCTAAGCCTCAAGTCATGGTATCCCTTGAACCCCACTTTCTGGCAGAGGCGTACAATTGTCGCTTCGCTGACACCTACCTTTTCGGCAAATTCCGTGACGCTCATATGAATAACCTTGGAAGGATGCTCAAGGATATAATCTGCCGCCCGACGTTCGGCAAGGCTCAGCCCGTCGTACGCCCGTTCAAGCCTGACCTGGCACCCAGATGAAGCGAAGTTTTGAGCTGGTCCCATCTATAATCGATACCCCCACCAGCATATTGTGCAATGAATGTGCGCAAATTCTTTTCATGAAGGAATATGATATGCGAACATTATTTACATAATGAGACGTAAAAAAATCGCCTCCACCAGCGCGTCTACAAAAGCCGTCTTATTTCCCGTAGTTTATTCCTTCTACACTGATAGGCAAACTCCTGCTAACCGGCAAAATCGTTTTTCACTTGGCACCAAGCAATTAGTAACTGATCCTACCAATCTTCTCCCGAAGCCTTTCCGGGAGGCCTCGCCAATAGGTTTCCACCATCGGGTTAAGGTCAAGATAATCGCTTATGACCCGGTCTTCGAATTCTGCTCTAAGGCCCTCATCGTCGCTGAACAGGATCTGCCCCCTGCTCATGGCCTCGAATGCGACAGGCACCCGGGTCTTTTGCAGGAGTATCACGTCCGGCACCGCAGGAAATGTGATAGGAGCAAGGTCCTCCGTCAAAAGGGATGCGAACTCGAAGTCCAGCCCGTCCAATTTGCTGCCTGGGAATAGCACGCCGATATCCAGGTCGCCATGCTTATCGGAGGCGTCATCCACCCTCGACCCGAACACATAGGCCGCCACAACCCCGCGACAACGTAAGGTGCGCACGATGTCGTGGCCCCGCCCGTTGCAGAGCCTGTTGATGAGCCTCATTACCTGAGGATTAATCCCGCCCCGGCCACGCATGACACCACCATCAGGCACGATACTATCACCTTCTGATCGCACAAAGACCGCGCCACAAAGGCCCGCCTTGCCGCCTCCAGGTATAAGGTCTATGACCCTCCGGCTAGCAGCCTCCTGATCCTCATTTCCACATTCAACGGAAGCTCCTTGCGGGGCACGTCCTTCCACCTGTCACCAAGGGTATCCGGTCCGCCGGGGCCGCCCGGACCGCCAGAACTACCTGGACCCGCAAAGCTGCCCGGGCTGCCCGGGCCACCCGGGCCACCGTGACCGCCGAAGCACCCCGGACCCATCCCGGGACCGTACATCCCTTCCGCGATGGCCCCTATCGGTCCTATTGGCTGGGTAGACACCGGCCGGGGTATGTATGGTTCTCTTTCGAGAAGCTCATGAAGTATTATTAAAGCAGCCTCCTTGTCTGGAATCTTTCCCCTGGGGCTTGCGTCCGGGTCATTCTGCCGGAAAGGAACCTCCGGTGCCCCAACGCACGAGGGGCACCCATTCTCGCACGGGCATTCATGGACTATATCTAGGGCGCTCGCCATCACATCCTCTATCAGGCTGTAGGCCTTCTGGGAAAAGCCCACGCCGCCGGGGTAGCGGTCGTAGATGAAGAGAGTAGGTAGGCCGGTATTAGATGAATCTACGACGGCGCCTATGTCCCTAGGATCGCACATGGCAAACAGCGGGATCACCTCGCTGATGACATTGCCAATGCCAAGCAGTCCTTCCATGGGATCGCGGCCGAATCCTCGCACTCGCCTTATCACTTCTGGGGGCAACATAAGCCAAAACCCGGCTGTCTCCATGGTCTGAGGCGGGAGGTCTATCTTACCAAACCCCAGGCTGTCCCGGCCATAAAATTTAATTTTCTTGAACATATAGACAAGGGACGTGACAGTCACATCTCCGAAAGAGAGCTCAGCTTTCCTCCACACCTTGCTCTCTTCCTGAGAATCTATCTTTATGATTCGCTCTGCAATAGACTGGGTGAAGTAATCAGACTGTATCCTTTCTACATAGGCGGCCTTTTGCTCTACGTTGAGGTCGCGGACAAAATATGTCTCTCCGTCATGCATGTAGATTGCCTGGGGATGGATCTGCTCAAAGGCGCTCAGCTCATCCATAGTGCCGATAACCTTGCCTTGGTTCGTTCCACCGCTCACGTCAACGATGTTATAGGTGTCATCAGATATATTACGCAATTTGACCCCATCCGCAGGGTATCTGGACCGCTTCCAGTACCACCGGTTACCATGACGCGCCACCTCGCCGCGTTCAGCAAGGATTTGCAGAATCGGCTGCGTGTACTCGCCAAAACGTTCCACATCTTCCGGGGCGATCGGCAACTCGAAGGCCGCACATCTCAGGTGGCTTGCCACTACATACGGGTTATGGGGGTCAATTATAGCGCTTTCCACAGGCTTTCCAAAGAAATACTCCGGGTGGTGCATCAGGTACTGGTCAATAGCAGAATCATGGGCGATCAAGACAGCAAGGGCCTCTTCCCCCTTTCGCCCCGCCCTGCCAGCCTGCTGCCATGTGCTGGCTATGGTGCCGGGATACCCGACGATCAGCACCGCATCAAGACTACCCACGTCTATTCCAAGCTCCAGCGCGTTTGTGGAGGCCACTCCGAGTAGTTCGCCGGAAAATAATGCTCTCTCGATGGCTCGACGCTCCTCAGGAAGGTACCCTCCCCGGTAAGGTTTGATGGAATTCACCAGCGAAGGGGCGATACGCCGTAGCCGCTCCTGGGTGTACCTGTAGATCAGCTCAGCAACCACCCTCGCCTTCACAAAGGTTATGGTGGGGGCCCGCTGGCTCACCAGCTCCCCAAAAAGCCTCTCCGCCTCTGCATTGGCGCTGCGGCGTTCGGCCTGTTCACCGCCGATGAAGGGCGGGTTCCAGAATATGAATTTGCGCGGGCCCTTGGGTGAGCCATCATTGTCGATTACCTCGGTGGGCCGACCTATGAGCTTTTCGGCAAATTCCCCCGGGTTTGCTATAGTCGCGGAACAGCAGATAAACTGGGGCCTTGCCCCGTAATGCTCGAGGATTCTGGAGAGTCGCCTTATCACATTGGCTACATTCGAACCGAATACCCCGCGATAGGCGTGTATCTCATCTAAGACAACAAATGCGAGGTTGGTGAAGAAGTTGCTCCACGATGGATGGTGAGGTAGGATACCCTGGTGCAGCATGTCCGGATTAGTGAGTATTATATTCCCCTGGTCGCGTAGCTTCTTCCTGGTTGCAGGGGGTGTATCTCCATCGTAGGTTCCCGCCACGAGCGGCAAGCTGGGGTCCAGCTCCTTAAACCTTAAGACACCTCTCAGCTGGTCCTGGGCAAGCGCCTTTGTCGGAAAGACATAGAGAAAACGAGGACGCACAGCAGAAGTCGATCTACGATTGATTGGCGCAACGGCGGGGTCGCACAGCCTTTCCATAACGGGAATGTTATAGCACATGGTCTTCCCGCTAGCGGTGGATGTAACGACGGTAATGTCCTTCCCCTGCCTGAGGGCCTCTATTGCTGAGACCTGGTGAGAATACAGGCGTTCGATTCCCATCTGCGCCAGGATGTGAGTCAGACGCGGCGGAAGTGGCGATGATAGCTCCGAATATACCGCTTCCCGCGCAGGCAAATCTTCAATATGAATGATCTGGCCCCGATAATCTGGCCAGCTCCGTACGCGGTCGAGAAAGGCCTTGACGTCCAGGATGGAACACCCCTTGGCTGAGAATCCTGATTATAGATGACCAAGCACCGTCGTCCGCGGTGCTCATTCCTGCCGCGACGAACCGCGCAGTCATAACGATCATAGCCTACGATCCTCATATGGGTTCAGGTAAGGCTATCTATAGCTTCAAGGTTGCTTGTCTATACTTTATCACATTTAATGGGAATCAAACAGGGGCGGGAACATATTACCTCATCTACAATAATGAAGTTCATCAGGACCAGCTGGCCCTTGTGGCGGTGGGAGGGTAAATATGACCCTACCTTACGTTCCAACACTTTTCAACTTCCCGAGCCGTGACCATGCTATATAGATTGTATTGATGTTACATTACATATAGGGGCTAGTTGACCCCACGTGACAGGTCAGGCCTGTCCGGGAGATCCATGACAGCCGAGATAAGGAGCTCTATGCAGGATTTGATGTCACTTATTGCACAGGCCTCAATGGGAGCGTGAGTGTAGCGGAGGGGGATACCAAGCTCGATACAGGGTATGCCTGGTCCTTCCAGCTGAACATATGAGGCATCTGTGAGCCCGCCAAAGAAGGTATTTCTCTGGACCGGTATCTTCCTACTTTCGGCAATGGAGAGGATGTAGCTCTTCAGCTTAGGGTTGGGGAGGACTCCATTGAGCTCGCCGCGTCCATGGAAAGAAAAGAGGTTTATGGCCGGACCTCCGCCTAGCCTGAGGTCGCCAAAGTAGCCCAGGTCAGGGGTGTCACTGGCAACGGAGACATCGATGGAAATACCTAATGTCGGCTGGATGGCCCGGGCAGCTGGTAAGATACCCCTCAAGTTAAACTCTTCCTGGACTGAGCCTACAAGGTAAAGCCCGACCCCGAAATTTCTTTTTGCCAGTTCCTCAGCAAGCACCAGGAGGGCAGCACAACCGGCCCTGTTGTCAAGGCTCGTGGCCTGGACTATATCCCCCCGCCGGTAGAAGTGGGGCTCATATACGGCGAAGTTCCCGACAGCAACGCCCATCTCATTTACCTCGCGGGCGCTCGATGCGCAAACATCAACGAATACCTCATCAATGGGAAGTACACGGTACTTCTCCTCGGGCCGTGTTGCATGATGAGCTTTCGCCGCGATTAACCCTGGTACAGGGCCCTTTTCACCCAGGATAATAATACGCTGGCAGGCGAGGCTCTTCTCTGGAATGCCGCCAAGCCTGCTCAGCCGTAAGTATCCTGACGACTCTATCTTGCGTACAACAAACCCCACCTGGTCCATGTGGGCAATGACCATAACTGTGGGCCAGCCTGGGCGAGCCTTTCTTACACATGCCACCACGTTGCCCAAGATATCCACGCTGGCGGATACCCCAGCTTCGATAAATGCCTTCCTCATGTAGTCTATCATCAGGTCCTCGGCGCCGGCCGGGGCGGGAATCGCAGTCATGGATTCGAGCAAACCAGCGATCTTTTCTAGCATCGTCTGCGCCTTCCTTCTATCCATTTCATGAAGCTTCCTTCTGGCCCTAACCGCGCGTGAGCACCAGCCATTGCCTGCGGGGGCTGCAACCCGTCACACCTGGGGCCTACGACCTCCTTGCGGGGGCCTATGACCCGGCTTCATATGATTCTCCCAACGCCGCAAGACGGTGGGCGATGTCTTTCGTTTTCGTATATAGCTCACGGTACAATGCGTAGAATTCATCATAGTAGGCCCTAGTGGCGCCATCCTCCGGGAGGACCACCTCAGGTTCCCCCAGCCATCGTTTCTTGATCTCAGAGAGCTTGGAGAACATCCCTGTGCCGAGTGCCGCCAAGAAGGCATCTCCGTACGATGCCCCGGGGTTTCCGGGATAGAGCTCCTGCTTGAACCCTGCTACATCGCTTACGATCTTGAGCCAGAGCGGGCTCTTGGTGCCTCCGCCTACTGCTACAAGCCGACCTGGTGTCATCCCGAGGCCGGCCATGGTCATAAGGTGATGTCGAACCCCGTAAGCCGTGCCCTCGAGGATAGCCCTAAAGAGGTCACCACGGTTATGGGATAAGGTTAGCCCTGCTATAATCCCCCGCGCCGCCGGGTCGTTGATGGGAGTCCGTTCGCCGCTAAAGTAAGGCAAGACTACAAGCCCCCGGCTACCAGGAGGAGAGGCTGTTGCCTCTGCTGTAAGCCTGGCGTAGGCATTCTCCCCTCCCGAATGCTCACTCGCGACCAATTCGGGCGCCAGGGTATCCCGGAACCACCTGGTTATGGCACCGGCCGTCGCCATCCCGCCGGCAACCGCATACATGCCTGGCTCGCAATACACCGACGACCACAATTCCTTGGAGACTGTGAGCTGCGACGTTACATGGATGAAGAACATAGTAGTTCCATACATGATCATCATGTCGCCCGGCTCTGTCACGCCCACTGCAATAGCCTCGGCTGCTGCATCGCATGTACCGGCGACCACAGGCGTGCCTGGAACAAGGCCGCACTCCTGAGCAGCTGCCCCGGTAACGGTGCCAGCCACCTCTCCAGGCCATGCAAGCTCGGGCAAAAGTCCCACGTCCCCGAGCACATACGCGCAGGCCTCTTTATCCCAGCGGAGTGCGTTGATATCGAAAAGTGGGGCATAGCTCGGTGCCGTATAGAAGTCGATGACAACCCTCCCGGTCAGCCTGTATACCAGGTAGCTGGTTGCGGTCATGATTCGCGCGGTTTTATCGAATAACTCAGGTTCATGTCTCCGGTACCAAAGAATCTTGGGGCCGATTGCCTGGGCTGAAAGGGTATTCCCGCTGAGCCTCAGGATATTTTCCGGGCCCAAAGCCTGATTCAGTTCAGAAATCTCTTTAACGGCCCTGGTGTCTATCCCGTAGAGGATCGCTTTGCGAAGCGGTTTACCCTGGTTGTCGACCGGAAGCATATCGGCACCGATGGCACTGCAGCCGACAGCCTGAACCATCTCTGGCTGAATCCCGGTCCTGTCAAGCAACTCTCTCGTAATGGACTTGAAATCAGACCACCACACACCGTCTGCATCATGCTCCGCCCAGCCCGGCCGCGGCAATTCAAGCCCGTGCGGCCGTGCGGCGGAGGCCAGTATCTGGCCGTCATCCTTAACCAGTACTCCCTTGGACTCATATGTGCCGATGTCGATGCCGAGAAAATACCTTCTTTCACTGGTATTTTTTGTATACATACCCATTTCAGCCCACCTGCCTTCTCCCTTTGCCCTAAACCTACCTAATTGACAGAAGCCTGGCAATTGGCAGACGCCTGGCGCGGGAAGTCCCCGGTTTGTTGAGGGAGGAAGCTATTTCCGATAATGCCCAGCCTCGTACGCAGTATCAAACATGGCGACGATGTTTTCCGGTGGCACTAGGTTTTGAATGTTATGGATGCTGGCAAATACATAACCTCCACCTGGCGCCAAGTCTTCAATGTGTTTTCTCACTTCGGCCCTGACTTCATCAGGCGACCCGAATGGCAACGTGCGCTGAGGGTTTACCGATCCTCCCCAGAAAACTAGATTCTTCCCGAATTCGCGCTTGAGCTTCTTTGTATCTTGCATGTTGAAGGCAGATACCTGTACCGGGTTCAGGATATCTACACCTGTTTCAATAAGGTCGGGGATAAAGTCGTAGACAGCACCGCAGGTGTGCATGAAAATCTTCACATCAGCTTTTTCCTTGATGGCATCAAAGATGCGCCTATGACGCGGTTTAACAAGCCTTCGATAGGTGGATGGGCTGATCAGGGGACCTTCTTGTCCTGCAAGGTCATCCCACCACACCAGCACCTGGACGTAAGGTCCTACCTCATCGAGCACCCGGAGCGATGCCTCAAGGAATATCTCTTCGAGGCGCCCGATCATATAGTCCGCGAACCTCTCATTCATCACCAGCGAAATCAAGAATTCCTGCATGTCCATGATGCGTTGCCCTTGTTCTAATATCCCGCCGCCAAATAGCGGCGTAACAGCCAGCGCATAGTCAGTTTCCTTGTAGAGTTTCTCTGCTTCCTCCCTCAGACCTGCATAACGAGCCGGGTCCGCAGGATCGGGCCATTTATATGCTTTAAGTGCGTCAATGGAAGCCTCTTTTATCGGAAACTCCCGATAGTCAAAATAGTGCCCGCCGGCTTTAGGCATGAAAAGCTTGGCGCCCCATTCATCAACGAAAGTATAGTAATCGCCTTCTTCTTTAATTTCAAGTTTCCAGTCGCCACCCGCCCTGATAGAGAGCGGCCGCACATCGGAGTGAAGTCGCTCAGCCAATTCCATGTCAAGCAGTGGAATCTGCCCGAAGACGCTAAACATCTCTTCCATCTTGACCTCTTTGGGAGCAAGGCCAAGATATTCACGGAGGGCATGGTAGGATTGTTTACAGATGGAGGTTACATGTGTGCCGCCTACATCGATCGGGACTCGATCGGGCTCCTTGTGGTTTAGCGCAGCAATCACGCGTTCCCGGCGATTCATGCCGAGACCACCTCCCTGTGTCATTGAGTTAGAATAAGGCAGTCTGCCGTGGCGGTTGTGTGCTTTTACGAGCGTCTCTTCCCTTTATGGACGGATCTTACTGAATAGGGCCAGTGCGTTATCCCGGAAAATCCGTTCTCCGAGATCCACCGCCTCAGTCATGGAAAGATAGCCTTCTCCCACTTTCTGCGAAAGTACTTGGGTCACCACATCCTTAGCCATCCTTGCCGAGCCATACAGGGCCTCGGGCGACCAGGCGTCACCGCCCCAGAGTATGCGGTTCGAAGGAATTACCTCGATCCATTCAGACAATGCCCGGCGGGCGCCCTCTGGCGAAATCACGGGTATCCAACATAGATCGACATAGACATTCTCGAATGAGGCAGCCATCGCCCCGGCTTCACTGGTCCAGGGGTATCCGCCGTGTAAGAGAATGAACTTGCCCTCTGGGTATGCCTTGATAAGACTCCAGAGGTTGACCGGATTAGACCCGTTGAGGCTTGCAAGCCCGGTATGGATTTGGATCGGAAGATCATATTCTATTGCTCGCTTAACCGCGTATTGGAATACGTAATCCTGGAACTTCCTCACCTGATCGGGAGGGAACTGTGTGGTAGGAGACGAACTATCAGGAAACGAGCTACTGGGACTGCTGGTTCCCCCGGCGCCGCTTGATTCATTCCACCGCCACAAGCGCGCAAAAGCGTCCTCTGCCTCTTCCTTTGAAGGCCAGCCAAAACTGAGGGGACGGTCGTATGCGCTTGCACACTTTAGGGCTACAGCAGGCTGGATATCGCTGCTGGCCGGCCCGATTCCTTTCCCCATGCCCCTCTCAAAGAATTCATCGATAAGTCCCAGATATTCGTCGAAATTCGAGACCTGGTACCCGATCCGCTCCGCAAAGCTATACGGGGTGTTGCCGTCATGATCCTTTGCGGTCGGATTGAATCCATATAGGAAACTATCGAGGCGGATAACCGGCTTGTAGAAGGACTTTGGCTCTGAGATATCTCCGACGACCCAGTACTTATCATGCAATACAATATCCACGCCAGCCTTATCTCTGACTACCGTATCGTACCAGCCGGGGTTATGATAGGCAAGCCATATTCTCTCCGATAGCTTCTCGGCGCCCTCCCGGGTAGGGCGGGTGAAATCGAAATCATAGAGATCCTTAAAGGCTAACAACAAGTGCCTGAAAAAAGCCGTATTGGAGACCGCCTTAAGTCGCTCTAATGCCAGGTCCCACCATCGATCCTCTAATAGCCCCTGGAATTCCGATTTCGTATAGCCCGACGACTTGACGCCGCTCCCGGGCACGACCCACCATACATAGCTATTCTCGATAACCTTTCTCAGGTTGAACGGTCCTTCGATGAGGTGTTCATGTGTATCGACGATAGGGATAGAATCCATTGCCTTTGCGAGATCGCGGTAGATTCTCAAAAAGGCACCCTCCTCTCTCTGCCATCACGCCGATAGAGGTATTGTGTTCCTTGTATCCGGGTCAAACAGGTAGAAGTGCTCGTCCGGGATTGTAATCGCCACTCTTTGTCCCCTTGCAATCTCTGTCGGGGAGGGGACCATTACTTCCACCATCACGTTGCCGAGATCCACAGTTACGAGCTTGGTGGTAAAGAGGTCCTGAATGGCGTAGACATGGCCCTCCAGGTTATCGTCACACCCCTCTCCGACCACCTCCAAACTGATTTCGGACGGGCGTAATCCAAGTATGAGCCGTCGTTCCCCAAGCGAGCTGTATTTCGGTGGGAGGGTACATTGCAACACCCGATTGGCCGAGGACCCTCCCACTGCCCCCTGGATAATGAACCTCGGCCGTCCGCCATAATTTGGGATAATACGCCCTTCAAAGAACATCATGGGGACGGTCCCGAATAGTGAGGCCACAAATGCGTTCTTGGGAGCGCGATAGATTTCATCAGGCCTTCCGACCTGCTGGATCTCGCCTTCTTTCAAGACTATGACTCGATCGGCCAGGGAGACAGCCTCCAGATAATCATGTGTAACGTAAATGACCGTCTGTCTCAACTCAGCCTTCAGCCGCTTTAATTCACGCCTCATGGAGTGACGCAATTTAGCATCGAGGTGGGATATGGGCTCATCAAACAGGAATACCTGAGGCTGTCTTACCAGAGCGCGCCCCAGCGACACTCTCTGTCTCTGGCCCTGGCTAAGTTCGCGCGGGTATCGATTCATGAGATGCCCGATCCGGAGCAGTTCACCCACACAGCGGATTCGATCGTCAATTTCAGACACAGGTATATGGCGTCCTGGTGCCCTCAAGGGGAATGCCAGGTTTTCGCGTACGGTAAAATGTGGGTAAAGCGAGTAGTCCTCAAATACCATTGCCACGTCTCTCTTGTGTGGAGGAAGCTTTGTAACATCGATGCCGCCGATCCGGATGGAACCCGTATCGCATCCTTCAATGCCAGCGATGAGCTTTAGAGTAGTGCTTTTCCCAGCGCCCGAGGGGCCGAGTATGACAAGGAATTCACCGTCCTCGCAGTAGAAATCTAGCTCATATACAGCACAGATTCGTCCAAACCATTTCGATACACCGCGAACCTCGACCCTGCTCATCGGCTATCCTCCTACTCACGGCGCACAGGCCAAATCCGTTTTCCAGATTCGCGATCAAAGAAGAGCGTATTGCCAGGTGGGAACCCCAATTTCACCATACCACCGGGAGACAGGCTGATACCTGGCGGCACAGTACAAGTAATCTCCACGCCCCCGGCCTCCACCACCCCGATACCCCCCTCAGGCAAGGGCTCAAAGACGGCCACAATTCCGGTGAGTTCTCCCATTTTGTAGTTGATACCGTCGCCCCCGGCGAGCACCTCGATTTGATGCGGCCTGATGCCCAGCAATGCTTTATTGCCAATATATGGCTTCAATACTGACACACTCCCATCAGGCAAAGCCAGGCTCAGCAGGCTCCCGTCCTGAAAGCGTATGCTTACTGACCTCTCGACTCCTGCAACTTCAACTTCCATGATATTCATTGCAGGCTCACCAACGAATGTGGCCACGAAGATGTTGTCGGGTTGGTTGTAAAGCTGGGCAGGGGTGCCAATTTGCTCAATGTGACCATCGTTCATGACAGCTATCCGGTCCGCCAGCGCCAAAGCCTCGATCTGGTCATGGGTCACGTATATCATCGTAGATTTCGATACTTCATGCAGGTGCTTTATCTCAGCTCGAGCACGGTGACGCACTGCCGCGTCCAAATGCGACAGCGGCTCGTCCATCAGGAATACCGCTGGTTCTCTGACGAGTGCCCTCGCCAGAGAGACCCGCTGCTTCTGCCCGCCGGCTAGGTCACCTGGCATCTTGTCAAGTATATCAACAATAGACAGCATCTCTGCCACTTCTCGGACTCGCTTGTTTATAGTATCTTCGTCCATTCTGCGTACGCGGAGAGGAAAGGCGATGTTTTCCCTTACCGTAAGAGGGGGATAGAGGGCATAGGTCTCAAAGGCCATAGCCACGTCCCGTTTTTTCGGCGGCAGGTTGTTGACGACGCGCCCGCCGATAGAGATTGTCCCGCCAGTGATCCTTTCCAGGCCGGCAATCATGCGGAGTGTTGTAGTCTTGCCACATCCCGAGGGCCCGAGCAAGGCCATGAACTCCCCGTCATTACACGTAAGGGATATCCCACGAACTGCCTCGACGTTCCCGTACTTTTTCCAAACTTTATCCAAGATAACGCTGGCCATCTTCTCTCCTTCTTCCTAGAGAATCAAGAGACACAAGCTATTTGACCGCGCCGAAGGTCAACCCGCGAATCAGGTAACGTTGTATCATGAATGCCAGGATGATCTCGGGCAGGATTGCGACAACAGTCCCGGCCGCCATCTGTCCCCATTGAACCTCTTGGGAAGATATGAAGCTGAGGATGCCAACCGTAACGGGCTGGGTGCTTTTCGAGCCCAGGATTAGCCCGAAAATGAAGTTATTCCAAGCAAGGATGAAGCTCAGGATGACCGTTGCAGCAAGCCCAGGCTTGGCCAGAGGCAAGGTTATCTTCCAGAAGACGCTAAACCACGGGTAGCCGTCGGTGCGTGCCGCGTGTTCAATGTTTATGGGAAGCTCTTCAAAGTATGAGCGTAGGAGCCATACAAGGAGCGGGAGCGTGACCAGCTGGTAAACTAGGATGAGGCCGAAATAGGTATTATACAACCCCAATTTCTGGTATATTACATAGAGTGGAAGGATTATCGTCAGTTCGGGGACGAACCTAAAACTTAGGAAGGTGAACGCTATGTTCTCCTTTCCCTTGAAGTTAAAGCGGGCCAGGGCATAGGCTGCGAATATCCCAATAATGAGCGAAAATAGGACTGCCCCACCAGAGACAATGAGGCTGTTTTTGAAGTAAGCAAGAAAGTCTGAGCCGCCCACCAGGGACGCGCCGTAGCCGAACAACTCGCTATAATTCTTAATTGTGGGCCTGAATAGTAGCTTGGGTGGGACAGCTACTATGTCAGAAGGACTCTTCACCGATAATATAAAGATCCACAAGATCGGGAGGAGGATATATACCAGCAAGAGACCCATTGCCAGGTATATCCCGGCACTTCGGAGCCACTCGCGATTTGGTCTAGACTGAACATGGTCTGTCATCGAGCCGCCACCCCCGTATCAAAGGTACTCGCCTTTCGCCACCTGCTGGCCAGGAAGAAGCTTGCCACATAGTTAATTACGAAGAGGACCATAATCTTTGCTATGGCGTAACCGAGGTTATAATACTGGAAGACCTCCTTGTACACGGAGATCGAGAGCGTCTCGGTCGCTTGGAGCGGGCCGCCCCCCGTCGTGGCAAAAATCACGTCAAACAACTTCAGGACATCCACTATGCGAAACATCAGGACGAGGATAATGAACGGCTTCAGCATCGGCAACATGAGCTTACGAAATATAAACCCGAAAGGCGCGCCATCCACGTCCGCGGCTTCAAAGGGTTCCTTGGGAAGCGCCTGTATTCCCGAGAGCAGAATGAGCGCGACAAATGGCGTTGATACCCACACTTCTATAAACAGAATGGATAACCAGGCCAGTAGAGGCTCTGAAAGCCATGCGATATTCTTGAGGCCAAAAGGCGAGAGCAGCATATTGACTAGCCCGCTATCGGGCGCAAGCATTGCTTTCCACATAAAGCCGGTTATGACTGGTGGCAACATGAGCGGGAGTAGCAATAGCGAACGGAGTATGCCAATCCCCCTCGCAGGGCGGCTGAGGAGAAGGGCGATTCCGAACCCCAGCGGCAGTTCAATTATAAGGGCGACTCCCGCCAGTAATAGAGTGTTGCCAAGTGCGTGAAGGAAAGCAGAATCCCGTAAGAGTTGCAGATAGTTTTGGAAGCCGATGAAATTGTAAATCTGCCTGATAAGACGGTAGTCTGTCAAACTATAGTAAATGGCAGTAAAGAACGGGTACAAAACGCCAATCAGCGCCAAAAGGGCCGGTGCCGAGAGGAGAAATGGAAACCAGTTTTGCTGCCTTCTCGTCCTGGGCGGGACTTTCGCTCGTACAGTGCCAAGCTCATGAGAGGACGCGACCGACACCGACAAATACACCTCCATAACCTGACGCCAATTCTCTGAGGCGGCCGGCAGGCTCAATCTTGCAGAGCTTCGCCGCCCGCCTCGTTAACGAGACCTGACTATTTCTTGAGGCCCGCTTTGATGAGGATTTGATTGATGTCGTGCGCTGCGTCATCCAGGGCTTTGTCAACCGACTTCTGCCCGAAGTAAATCTCATGCAAGGCCATGATCCATCGATCCCAGACAGCGGGCAACTCGGTCATTGGGGTTGGCCGCCACGCTGCATATTTCTCGTAATTACTCGTGATCACCTTGTAGAAATTACCGTTGTCCCAGTTGGCCAGTGCCTTGAGCTTGTCGCTCTCCCAAACAGACCTGCGTGTTGGCCAGCTGCCTGCCGTAGTGACCCTCGCCATGGTGTCCTTTGACGAAGCCCATTGGATAAACATCCAGGCTGCGTCTTTGTGGCGAGACTTGGCGTTCATGGCAAATCCCCAGGTCCAGATGTTAGACCGGATAGCCCCATCGGGACCCTTGGGAATCGGCGCATATCCGAGCTTGCCGGCCACTTTCGATTTCGCCGGGTCTTCATACATTGCGACAAAGTTGTCACCATCGACAACCATGGCGTACTTTCCGGACGCGAACTTCTGGGCCTCGTCATACCACATCGTGCTGGGCCAGTCGGGCGGCCCTGCGGCTTTGATCGTATCGATCCATATTCTCGTAAATTCCTTAGCCTTAGGGCTGTTCATGGCAGGCTCGAGGTCTTTTTCGAAGTCTTTGCCGCCGTAGGTGAACAGGCTCGAGATAAACCCGGCCTGAATGCTCGTGATATCCTTGGCACCGCGTTGGACAACTCCATAATATTCACCGTTGGATTTCTCTTTTACAGCCCTGGCGCACTCTGCCCACTCATACCAGTTGCTTGGAGGTTTCAGACCATATTTTGCCAGCACGTCCTTGCGATAGCTCAGGAGAGTGGTCTCGGTATTGACAGGCATGCCCCACAGTTTGCCCTCGCCAAGACCGCCGCCGGATTTGCCATTCCACCGGTTCGCGTCCAGAAATGCCGGGTAGAAATCTGCGAGATCAAAGTCAGGGCTTGTCTTGGTCTTGTCACTTAAGTATGAATCGAGGGGTTCGATCCAACCCGCCAGGCTCCACTGCCATTGGAAAGAAGGCCCGCTCATGAAAACATCATATTCTCCAGCCCCGCTGGAGAGGTCGATTTGCAACTTATTCCAGTATTGGGCCTCCGCCAAAACGAGGTAGTTGACCTTGATACCCGTCTTTTTAGTGAACTCACTGAGGAGAGGACGAAGTCCATCGGATAGGGGCGTCTGAGTCAGCATAACGGTGATAGTTTGTCCCGCATACTTATCCCACTTGAAGGCTTCCGATGTCAAACCTGTACCGGCCACGACTATCAGAGACACCAATACAGTGGCAGCTACCAGCGAGACCAGTCTTCGCTGCATCTCCAGCACCTCCATATTTCGTTTAAGGATTCGGGTTCACCAGCCAAAGACGGAGACACGGAGACTCTTGCATAAAGGCGAAAGTGTTATATGGCGGCTAATTATCCCCCCTTTCATAGAAGATGGATATGACAGCTCCATTATCATGGATTTTATGCCGACTTACCCACTGCACTCTGGGAGCCTATTTACTATGATTTGAGCCTTTCCCGGATGCCCCGGACCTCGTCCATAAACCTCCTTACCCGCTCAGGATCTACGGGGTTCCATGTGATGCCATCATATTTCAGACTCGTTCCTACAATTGCGGCATCAGCTACCTTAAGGACCTCGGATACATTTGATATGTTGACCCCCGTATTTGCGATGACCGGGACATCAGGCACAGCCTTCTTAACGATCGCGAGATCATTAATATTCATTGGCTCCCCGGTTATCGGCCCGGAGACACAGACCGCATCTGCCAGAGAGGAAAAAACTACGCTCCTGGCCACGACCGCGAGTGGCCTTTCAGCAATGGGAACCGCAAACTCGGCGTTGATATTGAAGAATAATCTGACGTTATCGGCTCCGATTTGCTTTCTATACCTGGCTACGGTCCCACACGCAGTGTCCCATAGCCCCATGTCGCTTGCGTATACGTTTGTAAAAACCTCGCGTACAAACTTGGCGCCCGTTGCCTTTGCCAGGGCAATAGCAGCGATTGGATCCCACAGGACGTCTACACCGAACGCTACTGGGAGGTCTTGCGTCACGCGGGCTATGACAGCTGCCATCGTGGCGGGTACCACGGGGTCGACTTTGATCTGATAAGGCCTGTCTCCTTCATTTCCGAATAGAATGGCGTCTACACCGCCGCTTATAAGGGATTCAACGTCGCGAGCAATAGAATCATAGATTTTCGTGATTCCGCCAGACACGTCGTGGAGAGGACTACCAGGGAGAGGAGGAAAGTGAGCCATCGCAATAACAGGTTTCTCTACCCCGATCAACTCTTTTAACATCAGGTTCATTCCTCCTTAGAACGCCACTGTTGCCAACCATTTCGCCTTGCAACAATGTGGTTGCCCTGAAATTCCATTTCCATTTTGATTTTAATTGTTCTATATCGAACGTTAAAACCCTCCTAGACGTGCAATATTTTTTCTTTATGAGAGAATTTGATCTATAACCCCCTCCTCAACAGAGTCGAAAATTGAGGGGGGTATGACCGCGGCAAACGCGGCGTAGTATAGAGGTCCACGCAAGAGTCCACCTACATAGAGAATTCAGGCAATAGTCAAGTCAATCCCCTGCGCCTTCAGTGACTGGACTATTTCTTGTGAGAGGCCACTGTCTGTTACTATCCGGGAGATCTCCTCCAATCCGCAGACCTTTGCGAGGGCTGTCTTGAAGAACTTGCTGTGATCCGCCAGCAATATGACCTTCCTCCCTGCCTCTATCATCAGGCGTTTTACGGGGACTTCAGTGGGGGTGGCATTTAATATTCCCCTCTTCAAGTCGACGGCATCGGCAGCGAGAAAGGTCTTGTCCGCATTGATATTCTGAAGCATCTCCTCAGCATAAGTACCCCAGCTGGAGAATATCCCATTTCTAATAACCCCGCCTACCATTATCACGTTTAGAGAGGGGAAGGAACTCAGCTCCTTCGCGATAATCAAGTCATTGGTCACAATGGTGAGGTCGGATTTTGACTGGAGTGGCTTTACCATCTCAAAGGTAGTGGAACCAGAATCGAGAATGATAGTCTCTCCATCTTCCACCATTTCGGCCGCTACCCGTCCTATCCGTTGCTTTTCTTCGATGTTAAGCTTCTTCTTTTCATCATAGGGCGGCTCTGGGTTTACCCTGCTGAGGTCGTTTCTGATCGCGCCTCCGTGGGTGCGCACAATCAGCCCCTCTGAAGCAAGCCTGTCCAGGTCACGCCGGATGGTGACAAGCGACACATTCAGTAGACTACCTAACTCATTGACCTCCACAGAGCCTTTCTCTCTGACGAGCTTCAGTATCTTATCATGACGTTCTACAGCTAACACTTGCCTCGCTCCACCTACTTCACGATGATCCGGCGCAGGAAGCCCGTCCCCGGAAGGGTTCATGCCCGAAAAGAGATAATGTATCCCATATGAGATGATACACTCTTACGAAAATGTTCTTTATAAGGGGACATGCTGCGCCCGACATTCACAATTTGATTATTCTCCATGGGTCGGGCGTTTCCTTCTTTTCGTTTATTTTCTTTTTCTTGTTTCTAACACATAGTTATCGTGAAGGCGGTAAGGTAAAGCAGGAAACCCCCGCTAATCTCAGCACTCCCACCGGAAGTAATCACTATCCTCCGGGAATCGCTCAAGAGTAAGTTCCGTCTACTACGGAGAGCGGCTGGTCGCATTTGATGATGAGATGCCAGGAGAGCATTTCGATAACTCTCCTGTGAGGCAGGCGATTCGTTCCGCCGCCGCGGAAAGGAACGTACACCGACGCGAACGGGAGGATGGATCCCAACTTCTTCTACCGTGATATGATGGTAAAGAAGCCATGTTTGTTCGGGTGACTTGGACAAGGTTGCGGATCGTCGAAAGTTACAGGAAGGACGGGGTAAGCAGGCATCGGGTGCTTCTCAGTTTGGGGCGGTGTGACGATCAAGCGGTAGTAGAGACGGTGCGGGAATTGGTTAGGGAGTACCGTCTGTTGGAAAGAGCTCCGGCGATGATCGCGGAGGTTGAGGAAGCATCCGGTCGCGCGCAGGGGAAGGGGTATTTCCGGGAGCTACGCGGGTGGAGGTAGGGATGTCCTTCACCTGCTAAAGAGATGTACCGCGATGAGACAGGTATGCCGTAATAAAGGCGAAGCGCACGAAGGAGGAGTCACCGGATCACTACTGGAACTGGCTTTGAGGCGGCACGCAGCGACCGCTGCGGCGAGCTCGGAGGCGGGCCACTCATGCGGTCCGCCCGGCCTAGTGCCCTCCGAGGGAAGCCTCGTGCCACCAGCCCGGCAGCTCAGCAACCACGAAGGGGCCTTGGCAAGAAGCACATAGGTCGCTCACCTTCTGAGAAGAGACAGCCTGCAGGTAACCGGAGGTAACTATGGGACGCGAGAAGGAATACCGGCAACGGCTGAAATACCAGGTGGGCTCGGCAAAGAAGAAGACCCTGGAGAATCAGGTGGCCGTCGAACTTAAGAGCAATCTCGGGATGAATGAAACCGAAGCCAGGCTATTGGCTTCCCGGATAGGTCGGTGGCTGCTCTCCAGACCGGAGGTGCGCGGACCCGAGCAAATCCTCGTCGAGGCGGTTGACGGGCGCAATGGTTTTGTGCGCAACGGCCGTGGTGCGACCAAGAAGGTCAAGTCGACAGCCTTTAGCCCTGAGGATCTCGAGTTGGAACTGGAGATGGGCCTGGCTGCCATGCAACTTGGCCGAGTGCTGCGGCTGATTGAAGAGGCCTATGCCCAGGATGCACTGCTGAGTGCCAAGCAGGTCGGTATGATATGCAATCTGACTCCCACCTCGTGAGCCAACTGAACCTGTATGTCCATGAACCCCTAAGACAAAGGATCGTTGTCCACCATGAGTTCACAGGGTTGAGGCCGGATGAGGTTGAGGGGTTTATCACGACTTTGCTGAGCAATTGCGGGGCAACCCAACCCCTCTTTACCCCTGACGCT
>DUSO01000160.1 GCA_012842565.1 Bacillota bacterium | reverse complement strand
TGATGAACCATTATCTGGCTATGAATCCGGGGATAGCAAACGAGCCGCTACAGGGAATCGAGACACGGGAACCTGCATTTGGCATGCCGGCCATATGGATCGAAGAAGGGCAAAAGGAGCGGGCTGAGATCGCAGGCTATACCGTGGTAGACCCGGGATCTGTCATCATTACGCATATATCGGAGGTCATCAAGTCACACGCCGCGGAGCTCTTGAGCCGCCAGGACGTGCAGTCCCTCCTTGATAATCTCAAGAAGACCCAGCCTGCCGCAGTGGATGAGGTCGTCCCCAATCTCCTCTCGGTCGGCGAGGTCCAGAGGGTGCTGCAAAACCTGCTGCGAGAGGGCATTCCTATCCGCGACATGGGTACCATCATGGAAGCCCTCGGCGACCACGCCAGGAATACCCGCGATCCTGAGGTCCTTACCGAATATGTAAGGGCGGCCCTCGGCAGGCAGATTTGCAGGCAGTACCAGAACCAGAATGGCGACCTGGTAGTCGCGACTGTTGACCCGGCCATAGAGGATGCCATTGCAGAATCAATAGAAGAGACTGATGGAGGACGTACTATTGCCCTTGAACCGACCCTTGCGCAGAAATTCATCAAAGCTGTGGCACATGAGGTGGAAAAGCTTGTCACGGCCGGTAACGCGCCCGTGCTTCTTGTGAGACCCAACGTAAGGCCCTATGTCCGTAAACTGCTCGAGAGGTCGTTTCCAAATCTTGCCGTGATCTCATATAACGAGATCGTAAATGGACACCGAGTCCGCACAGTCGGGATGGTGAGACTTCAGAATGAGGGTTAAGCGATACGTGGGATGGGATGTCCAGGAGGCGCTGAAAAAGGTCAAGAAGGAGTTGGGCGAGGACGCGGTTATTCTGCGGGTAAAGAAGATACCTTGGCCTGGTTTCCTCAACTTGTTCCTTCGCGAGCGTGCTGAGATAATTGCAGCGTCGGGTGCCGACATCGCGATTGGGGCCGGGGCCGGTGTACCGGCCAGTGTACCCCCTCTCCCGGGCACCAGGACCGCCGGATGTGGACCTGCGTCAGGCATGCAGCCGCAGCTGCCGCCTGAGGATCAGGATCGTCGGGTGGCGGGCCATATTCCGGGTGGCATAGAGCAGAGCGCCCGCGAATCTCTCTCGGCCCTTAAGAATGAACTCGCCGAGATAAAGTCGGCCATCAAGGAGCTAAGCAGTAAAAAGTTGGAGACGCTCGACGATGGCGTGGCTGACGGTCAGAAGGGCTTTAAGTCCGCCACGGGAAGGCGACTCTACCAGTTGCTTACTGACCAGGGGATAGACCCGGAACTGGCGAGGCTATTAGTCCGGGCGGCGTTAAAGGCCGCGGGGCGCAAATCCCCTGCGGGAGTATCGCCAGAGGCGCTTCTCGTCCAGGTGATCCAGGGAGAGATCCTGACTTCGGGGCCGCTTGACGGAGCCGCCGGGGGAAGCAGGACTATAGTGCTCGTCGGCCCGACCGGGGTCGGCAAGACTACCACTATAGCAAAGCTGGCAGCCCGCTTCGGCATCATCGAAAAGAAAAAGGTCTCGCTGGTTACGGCGGATACATACCGGGTCGCGGCTGTAGATCAACTCAGGACTTACGCTGAGATTATGGGAATTGAGCTTGCGGTTGTACACACGCCCCAGGAAATGCGGGCAGAAATAGCCAGGTTGAGAGGAGCCGGCAGCGACCTTGTGTTGGTGGATACGGCGGGACGCAGTCCGAGGAAAGCGCTCGAGATCGGGGAGCTCAAGGCAATGGTTGATGCCGCCAGACCCGCAGAGGTACACCTGGTTCTCAGCATAGCTACAAGGTCCCGTGACCTGCTGGATACTGTGGCAAGGTTTTCGCCGGTGGGGATCGACAGCATGATATTCACCAAACTTGACGAGACCTCTTACCTGGGTGGGCTCCTCAATGTGGTGCATCAGGTCAAGAAGCCTGTCTCCTACATAACCATGGGGCAGAATGTCCCGGACGATATCGAGGTGGCAGATGCGGCCAATCTTACAAGGATGATCTTGGCAGGAGGCAGCAATGAACGATCAGGCTGGCAGCTTGCGACAAATGGTTGAATCCGAATCCCGGAAAGGGAGGCTCGGCCCCCGGGACCTGGCGACAGGGATCATAAACGCATCCTGCCAGGGGCAGGGTTCTACGCCTAGTACGGCACATGACCACGGGGGGGTTCTTGCCATTACCAGTGGCAAGGGTGGCGTGGGTAAGACCAACCTGGCAGTCAATCTCGCGATATCCCTTTCCTCGCTCGGACACAGGGTCACGCTTTTGGATGCAGATATCGGCCTCGGCAACGTGGATACGCTGCTGGGCATTTCTACGCAATGGGGCCTGGGGCATGTTTTATCGGGAGAAAAGTTACTTGGAGAGGTCATTCTCGATGGTCCTGAAGGCATCAAGATCATCCCCGGGGGCGCCGGCCTTGGCCATTTTGCGCGCCGTCATGATCTCTTGAGCAATGTACCTGACCTGATGGCAGGTTACGGGGATGACTGCGACCTCCTGATCGTGGATACCGGGGCCGGGCTTACGGATAATGTGGTGAGCTTTCTCAAGGCGGCAGACCGGGTGCTTGTGGTCACGACGCCTGAGCCGACCGCCATCACAGATGCATATGCGACCATCAAGGTGACGGGCCAGGAGAATCCCCGGGCCCGTATCGATATAATCGTGAACATGACCTCGGGCGAGGCCGAAGCCAGGGCCGTGGTAGCCAAGTTAAACATGGTGGCGGTTCGTTTTCTCGGCATCCATGTCAGGGATACAGGATATATTGTGCGCGACCCGGCGGTCGGGAGGGCGGTCCTTGCCCAAAAACCCTTCGTCCTGGCCTACCCGGGCGCGCCGGCCAGCCGGTGCGTGCGGGCCGTGGCGGGCCGGATATCTGCCGAGTTCGAGACTCAGGTGCCGGTAGGGGGCGGCACGGGAAGATCTAGGGTTAGACAGAGTGCTCCGACTGGTCAGGACATTTCCCGGGCAATGCCGCGGCATGGGGGTGGATTCGGGCGCCTTTTGAGGCGGCTTTTCGCATCCTGAGGGTTGTTTACGGGGCACCTAACCTGTCAGGAGGGACAAAAAATGCGGGGTGCCGAGCTGCTTAGAATAAACCAGCGCATAACTATCAAGGTAGAGGATCCTGGCTACCGGGGCACGTATGCCAGCCTGGTTCAGGATATGTCAGATAACGACGTGATCATATCAATGCCGCTTGTAGACTGTAAGCCCGTACCGATTAGGCCGGGAACCAGGGTGACCATCCTGGCCGTCTCGCGGGGGACCACGTACGGCCTGCCCGGCGTCGTCGTTGGACGATCGCTGAATCCGACGCCGCTTCTCAGGGTGAGCTTACGAGATGATGCCCAGCCGCTTCAACGCAGGAGATTCGTCAGGGTCGAGGTAGACCTCCCCTTTTATTTCCGTAGCCTGGATGATGCGGCGTCTCTGAGAAAGCCCATGGAGGTTGGTACAACCCGAGATATAAGCGGGAGCGGCGCCCTCATCTCCGTGCCACTTGCATCGCGGCAACTCCCGTCAGGAACCAATCTCCAGGTGGAGATCGTCCTGCCCGGGCGGAGTATCCCTATTCGTGGCAAGGCTCGCGTAATAAGGATGTGGACTGTAAGGGACGCCTCGAGAGAAACCCAGAACATGGCAGTCGAGTTTACCGAGTTGGCGGATTCTGACCGTGAGGACATCATAAAGTTCGTCCTGGAGCGCCAGAAAGAACTGAGGCGTAAGGGGCTACTATGACGGGTCGGGGAACGATAGAGCGAGAATGTGTGGGAGGATGTAAGTGTGTCAGTTGCACTCAGGGCCGGGGCTGACGTCGACCTGCCTTTTGAAGCGCTCCCGGCTGACACCCTGTGGGAGCTTTATGTAGCTGAAAAAGATGAGAAGAGGCGGGGCAAGATACGGGACGCCCTGATTGCCAGGTATGTCCCGCTGGTCAAGATTGCGGCCGGGAGGATGATGATGAACCTGCCGCAGTGGGTTGATTATGACGACCTGGTGGGGTATGGCACCCTTGGCCTCCTGGATGCAATAGGGAGGTTTCAGCCGGGCCGGGGAGTCAAATTTGAGACGTTTGCCTTTATGCGCATAAAGGGAGCTATGTTGGACGGCGTGCGGTCTTCCGACTGGGTGCCCAGGTCGGTGCGGGACAAGGCGAGGCGCCTGGAAGAGGCGTTTTCTAAGGTTGAGCAGCAAAAGGGCCGGTCAGCCTCGGATGCCGAGGTGGCGGAGGCCCTGGGTATGAGCGTGGATGAACTGGCGGCTGCCATTGCGGAGGTATCACGTGGGGGTATCTTGTCGCTGGACGAGATTCTCGATATAGACGACGAGGGCGGTACTGTAACAATTCTCGGCCTATCTCCCGACCCGGACAGCCCTGACCCGGCGGTGCGCTATGAACGCGAAGAACTGCTGAACCGCCTGGCTGACGCTATTGATGAGTTACCTGAGCGCGAGCGGCTTGTCATAGCCCTTTACTATTATGAAGAGCTCACAGTCAAGGAAATAGGGAGTATACTCGGGGTCAGCGAATCCCGCGTATCCCAGATTCACACGCGGGCTCTCTTGCGGCTCCGGTCAAGGTTGGCCGGCGAGGCCTATATTGGGTCCCGGACACCATAAGAGTGAGCCCGGTTGCCCAGGAGTCGCCCATGCCGCCCGGGCAGGGCCGGCACACCGAAGGTCAGAGATGGGTCCGGCCCATTTTCAGGATAGGAGGTGGCAGGGTTGGGGATGAGGCCTGCCGACCTACAGAACATCATCTCTAGGACACACGATATAGAAAGGGTCCAGCGCGTTTCGGAGGAGTCTTCCAGGCTTCAGCAGATAGCCTTTGCCACCGAACTCCTTCGGCGAAAGGAGCAGGAAAAACGGCAGGTGAATGAGTCACCTCGGGCCGAGGGGGGCAGGATTCAGGACAATACCCAGGAGGAGAATTCAAGAAAAAGAAACCCCGTGGAGAACCCCGGCGAGGGAAGGCCAGGGGAGGGAAAAGGGGGCCGGTCCCGGGGGAATGGGAAGCATCCCGAGCGCGGGGGAAAGACCGACATTCGCGAGGGAAAGGGCAGCATTATAGATGTGGAGGTTTAGTGTTATCCTGTGCCCGGTCATCTCTCGCTGCCTTAAAGCCGCCCTGAATCTCCATGGCTGTTATCATCCTTACGGTTGTGCCAGCCTGGTTGGCCCGGATGGCTGCTTTGAGTAGATCATCGCTGCCGACGGGGTCGGTACCATCGATGTATGAAAGCGCGGTGCGTTTTCAGGGAAATGTGCTTTCTCCCGGTCAGTCGCTCCGAGATCCAGAGGTCTTCTCGGTGGTGGTTTACAAAACGTGGGGCCCTGGATTAGAATGGTGTCGTGGGGTTGGGTAATGATGCATAGTCAGGGCTAGATTCTGGATGGGGCGAACCTTTGATGCAGCGGCGGGCTCCTGGTACGACGTCGCCCGGAGGGCGTGCTCATGATACCCGAGAGCCGTGGGAGATGCATTTGGGGCGGGTGCTTTTGAAAGATCACATATCTACAGTCACCGGTTGGGTTGACCGGGCGGAGCGGGCTATCGGCAGCAGGTTCTTCTGGATCATCATCGGATGCACAATTGTAGGGGTGCTCAGTCGAGACATCCTTTCTCCATTTGTATGGATAGTGCCATATCTCCTCGCCATAATGACTTTTGCAGGGGCAGTCGGGTGTAAGCCTGAGAGCTTTCTCCAGGCCGGCCGTAAGGCGGGGGCCTTTTTGGGCACAGCTGTGATGTTCTACCTTATAATGCCCGCGCTCTCCTACGGTCTTGCGAGGGTATTCTATCCGGCCACTCCCGAGTTATGGGCGGGGCATGTGCTCCTTGCCATCCTGCCGAGCGCTATAAGTTCCTCAATCTGGGTGGCCATAAGCTCCGGGAATATGCCTTTGGGTATCGGCCTTCTGGTTATGACTACCGTGTTGAGCGGCTTCACAATCCCCGGGATCCTTGGAATAGCAGTTGGCCGGGTTGTGCCGTTCGACTCGGTAAGCCTGCTCATTACCCTGACCAAAATCGTGGTCTTCCCCGTATTCATAGCCATGTTTTTTACGCACAAAGCGGGCAATCACGTCGATGTTTATCGTCCTTACTTTGCCCTCATAGTAAAGATCACAGTAATTCTGGTAGTGCTCCTTAACGCGGTGGCAAATGCTCCATTCTTGGTGCGATTTGGTGAGAGACTTCTGGTGGTATTTGTCGTCATCTTCATTCAGTCAATGGCCGGCTTTGCCCTGAGCTGGCTTGTCGCCCGGAGGATTCTGAGGCTCTCCCTGGACGATACGAAGGCTTTTTTCTTCGTCAATGCTATGCGCAACGACGGCGCTGGCATAGCCGTTGCCCTGGCCTACTTCTCCCCTCTTGTAGCAATACCAGCCGGCGTAAACATCATGATCCAGCAGCCCTTCTGCTCTGTTATGGTGAGGCTCCTGGAATCCTGCCGGTATCGAAGGCTCCGCGCGACACCATCCCAGCCGTGTAAGTAGGGCAGAGTGACTCTAACTCCGGTTTGGCGGATACAGGAGAAGGCTCCAGGTGTGGCTTGAAACGGCAAGGATGTCCAATGTGTGTGCAGGTAAGGTGGGGCCCCGGCAGTGGTCCGGCAGTCCGGCAGGAGTCCAACCGTGGGGTGTAGAATATCCGGGGGATAGCTATCCACAGGGCTTTCGGAGGTGGCGGCATTGAGGCCTAAGGTCATCGTAATCTCCAACGCCAAGATGAATGCCATGATTCGGGAGATTATTGCTAATGAATCCTATGAGGCTGATTTTGAACTGGTGGGAGGTTCATTTGAGGAAGCCATAAGGGTAGCTGAGGAATACGAGGCTGCTGCCGATGCCTTTATTTCGGGCGCATCTATCGTTCCCACTTTGAGACGTCGTGTCAGAGCGCCTGTAGTGAAGCTTCGGATAGATGGGCTTGACATTCTGCGGGCGATCATGAAGGCGCATGCAAGCGACAAGAGCAATGGAGAGATTGTATTGATGACCTACGGCACTTCCTTCCCAGAGTTAGATCAATTGACGATGATCTCCCAGCTGAATATTCGGCAGGTCGTCTATCATAATATCAGGGATATTCGACAAAACGTAGAGAATCTTGCTGCCGCAGGCGTGAGATTAATAGTCGGTCCGACCCTTCCATGTTTACTGGCCGAGAGATTTGGGATTACAGGGATTGTAATCTACTCTCGGGATACGATCAAAGAAGCAATCGAGGAAGCCGTATGTTTAGCTAACTTGAGGCGATCTGAAAGAGATCTCACTGAGAGATTTAGGGCCGTTACCAATTTTACATATTCTGGAATTATAAGTACCGATGCCAAGGGGGTAATTACCCTTGCGAACCCTAGGGCCTGCCGCATTTTCGGTCTTCAATCCTCTGACCTTGTGGGGAAATTTGTCGGAAGAGTTTTCCCTGATTTTGATATTTCTAAAGTGCTCGAACAGCAGGGAGGGGAAAGGGTAAATCAAGTGGTATATACGAGTGGTAAGGAAATCGTGGCTTCGTGCCTTCCGATCATGATAGAGCGCGAACTGGTGGGACTTGTTTTGACCTTCCACGATAGTAAGGACATCGCCGAGGCTGAATACAGAATACGATCTCGTCATAGCAAGCACAAGTTCGTGGCACGGTATACATTGAAGGATGTAATAGGGGTTAGTACCGTCATTCAAGAGATAAGGCGCAAAGTCGAGGGCTTTGCTAAGACTAATTCAACAGTGCTCATTGTGGGTGAAACCGGCGTTGGAAAAGAACTTTTTGCGCATAGTATTCATGCCGCCAGTCCCCGGGCGAACGGGCCGTTTGTTTCAATCAACTGTGCTGCCTTGCCTGAATCACTTTTGGAAAGTGAACTATTCGGATATGAGGATGGGGCATTTACCGGAGGGAAACGGGGCGGTAAACAAGGTCTCTTCGAGTTGGCGCACAATGGGACCATATTTCTCGACGAAATAGGGGATCTCTCTCCTTCCGCCCAGGCAAGGCTGTTACGGGTTCTTCAGGAAAGAGAGATTCTGAGGGTTGGCGGTAACGAGCTCATTCCAGTAGATGTCCGGGTGGTTGCAGCAACAAATAAAGATTTGGCAAGGGAGGTAGTAGAAGGGAGATTCCGGCGAGACCTTTATCACAGGATTGATGTCCTCCGATTGGAGGTCCCTCCTCTCAGGGCGCGGCCGGAAGATATACCGGTGCTATTCGAGTATTTCCTGGCAAAATACAATCCTAGATTAATATCATACCTTCAACCGATGATTCGGGATCTCATCCCTCGCTTGCAATCTTACTCCTGGCCAGGTAACGTGCGAGAACTGGAGGCTCTAGTGCAGAGATTGGCAGTGGTCACAAGAGACGGTCCAATATGCCGAGAAGCGTTGACGACCCTATTGGATGAGCTTGAACGAGGCATAGTAGAACCAAGGGAAAATGACGGAGACAACCATTTGCTAAATGCCAAGAGTCGTTTACCCATCTCGCCGCCAGTTCTCAAGGCTCGTGCGGTCGATAAATATATAGCCTGTCAAATAGTAAAATCGATGGGAGGTAACAAGACAAAGGCTGCAAGGTATCTTGGGATCAGTCGTACAACTTTGTGGCGAAGGCTCAAGCAAGGTGCAGAGTGTAGTGGATTATTCACTGAGTGCCATGAATTAGGGTGTCGAATGAGTTCCGGTTTGTCTTTAGGCGAGAATATGCCAACATAGCCCCTCAGGAACCGCATTTTGCAATTCATTTCTAGAATTTGCCAGCCCTATCTGTAGCGGTGTTTCATTCCAGAAAAAGGTCGACATGGACGTGTTGTTTCATTTGTACACTTTGGTGTTGCATTGAAACAATACTCCTGTTCATTTGAGACATCTAACTCCCGTCTCAGGCCAGAAAACAGTCGAATCTGTTTATGGTATGGCTTTTGCTCCTCATCATGTTCGGGATCCTTTTAAAGCCCCGGGGCGTACCATTCTGATTTCTCCCCATGCTTAAGTATTGTCACAGGAGGCGAGTATGTATGGCTCCATGTGGTGCCGATAGCGCACTGTTTAAGGATATTTTCGGTGCGGAAAAGATGAGAGAAATCTTTAGCGACGAAATGCTGGTCCAGAGGTGGCTGGATGTGGAGGCAGCCCTAGCTGAGGCTGAAGCAGAACTCGGCCTTATTCCTATGGGGGCTGCTTCCGAGATTCGACGTAAGGCGAATCTTGATTTCATTGACCTTAGTGCCCTGAAAAAGGGGATTGACGTGACGGGGCATCCAATTGTTCCCCTTATTAGGCTACTTGAAAGAGCCTGTGAAGGGGATTCCGGGAAGTACATTCATTGGGGGGCTACGACGCAAGATATCATGGATAGTGCTGTGGTTCTGCAGATAAGGGATGCCTATGAGGTCATACTGGGACAACTGAGTTCTCTTGACCAAATTATGTGCGAACTAGCCAGAAAATATAGAGATACCGTGATGGCGGGAAGAACACATGGTCAACATGCTCTGCCGGTTACCTTCGGTTTTAAGGTCGCAGTCTGGGTCGAGGAGATGCGCCGCCATATGCAACGCCTCGAGGAAAGTAAGAAGAGGGTATTGGTGGGGCAGTTTGCCGGTGCGGCAGGAACTCTGGCTTCTTTGGGTGAGAATGCAGAAAGAGTTCAAAAATTGCTTATGCATAAACTAGGGCTTGGTGTTTCGAAGATTGCCTGGCACAACTCTAGGGACGGAATAGCCGAGTTTGTTTTGATTCTCGCGATGATTGCTGCCACTGCGGGCAAGATAGCAAATGAGGTGGTGGCCCTTCAGAAAACAGAAGTGGCGGAATTGGAGGAACCTTTTTCCCTAGGCAATACAGTGGGAAGCAGTACCATGCCTCATAAGCGCAACCCAATGATGAGTGAAGGGCTCATTGCCACCGCTCACATGGTCAAGTTTACCGCCTTAGCAGCTATTGACGGTATGGGACACGAGCATGAGAGGGATATGCGTCGCTGGGCGATGGAATGGGATTTCATCCCTCGGGTTTGCATAATGACGTCAGGAGTACTTGATAGATTAAGCTTTGTATTAAAGGGGCTCGTGGTTAAACCCGAGCGGATGATGCAGAACCTAATGCTGTTGAAGGGACTCATTAATTCCGAGGAGGTGATGCTCGAGATTGCGAAATTCATAGGGCGCCAGGAGGCTCATGAAGTGATATACGAGGACTCCATGAAAGTCTATGAGGAGGATAAACCATTCAGGACGGTACTGCTTGAAGACCCGCGCGTTTCAAACCATCTTGACGAGGAGACCATCACAAGGCTCCTGGATCCCAGGTCCTATACCGGTCTTGCAGGGAGATCAGTTGATAAGGTGGTAGGTGAAAAGGAGTAGGACATCGGTCAAGTACCAGGGGTAAATAATCAAGACCAAATCTGTCGCGGGAGGTTCTGCACATGAAAAGGTTTCTACGGGAAGTCGCCTTGTTTGCTGTGGTAACCATGGTCTTCGCATTAATGGGCACGGTGGGAGGAGTTGCCCTAGCCAAGCCCAAAACCTATGTTTTCAGGCTTGCTATCGAGATGCCAGTTGGGCACCCGTACTGGTTGGGAGCCTCCAAATTCAACGAATTGTTGCAAGCGAAGACCGGGGGGCGTGCCAAGATAGAGATCTATCCCAGCGGTCAACTCGGGACACAAAAGGATACTGCAGAGGCCGTTGCCATGGGTGCGCTGGACTTTGCTATGACGATGACTTCCATCCTAGAAAGGTATGACTCCCGGTTTGAGGTAGTCTCGCTGCCTTTCGTTTTTAGAGACTGGGACCACTGCTTCAAGACAGTGGATGGAGCCTTCGGGGAAAAGATGAACAGTTGGGCCGAAGCAAAGGGCATCAAAATTGTCTCCTACTTCCTTAACGGCGATCTGCACGTAACATCAAGGATACCAATTAGCACTCCGGCTGACATGAAGGGTATCAAACTAAGAGTTCAGCAAGCCGCCACGATGATTGAATTTGGGAAAGCGCTCGGCTGCGTCGTGAGTCCAATGCCCTATGGAGAGATCTATACCGCGCTCCAACTTGGAACCATAGATGCTGAAGTACAAAACATCGCAAATGTGCTCTTTGATAAACACTACGAGGTTGCAAAGTATATCAACGAGTCCACACCCTTCTTCTACCTTGAACCACTTCTCATGAGTAAGGCAGTCTATGATAGCCTACCGGGGGACATCCAGGCGGCCGTTATTGAGTGTGCCCGTGAAGCCGCACGCTGGCAGAGGAGCGAATACTTGAGGAAACGAGATCAGGAGTACATACCTGAATTGAAGAAACATGGTGTGAAGTTCCTAAGCTCGGACCAGGAAATGTGGCGAAAGGCGATAGAAGCTGCGGGGTATTACAAGGCATTCCAGAAGCATCAGGCTCTAATTGATGAGATATCAAAGATCAAGTAGTTTTGCCATTACGATATAAATACAGGCGGTCCGTCTTTGAGCCAGTTCTCTTATCTCGAAAGTGGAGAGAGAAAGTCGCGGAGATTATGACGTGGCCGCCTGGCTCTCTAAAGGGCAGTAAAGGTGTAGATGTTAACATGGGGGTGGCGAAATGTCGGAAAAGGTAACAAAGGCAGGATATGGTGAGAGAGCATTTGGATGGCTATGTGATGCTATACAGGTACTGTTGGACCGTTTTCTTGTTCCTGTGGCAATGGGGTGCCTCGCGTTAGTAGTTTTCTTTCAAGTGGTCAACAGGTTTGTTCTTCATATACCAGCTTCATGGACTGAGGAAATAGGCAGATACCTTTTCGTGTGGGCTTCTTTGTTGGGCGCGGTCAGTGGAATCCGCAGGGCTGCTCACCTTAACGTGGAATTTGCTCAAAATCTCGTTGGGCCGAAGTTTCGGTATATTCTTGTGATAGCAAGCGATATCCTGAACCTGCTCTTTTTTGTACTTCTAGCATACCAAGGTTTATTTTGGGTCAAGACTAATGGGTTTCGGGTCTTGGCCGACAGCATGAATATCCCAATGTTTTATATTCAAGTAATAGTCCCGGTAACCGCGGTTCTGATGGCCCTGTTTACCGCGGAACATATACATGGCATTATTAGCAAACGTAAAGGAACGGGGGGCCGAGGATGTTGACGGTTTGGTTACTAATAATTCTAGTTATAAGCATCATCGTTGGTTCGCCTATAGCTGTTGCCCTTGGGCTTACTGCAGTCGGCTACTTCCTGCTTAAGGGTCAGAGTACCTTTCTCTTTTTGGTTGCTCAGAGGTTCTTCGCCGGATGTAACTCATTTGAGCTCATAGCCATCCCGCTATTTGTGTTGTCAGGGGATCTCATGCTGGAGGGAGCTATCTCTAGGGCTTTGGTTGATTTGGCAAAGAGCATCGTTGGTTGGATACGAGGGAGCCTGGCGTTGACGACTACATTAGGGTGTATGTTTTTTGGGGCAGTGTCCGGGTCCGGGCCTGCGACAGCTTCAGCTATTGGCTCTATCGTGTCTCAGTCAATGACTGAGGAGGGCTATCCGAGGCCTTACACCAGCGCGGTGATTGCAGCCTCCGGGCCGTTGGGTACTCTCATCCCTCCGAGTATACTCATGGTGGTCTATGGCGCTGCTACGAGTACCTCGGTCGCGAAGATGCTTATGGCCGGGATCGGGCCCGGTATTCTATTCGGTATCCTTTTCATGATCTACGAAATATATGTTGGAAGGAGAACCGGTTACGGCAAGGTTATCCCGTTTTCTATCTCTCGTTTCTTTACTGCCTTGAGGCAAGGCATATGGGCTCTTATCGCCCCGCTAATAATTCTGGGCGGGATTTACCTCGGGATCTTCACGCCGACGGAGGCGGCAGCCGTAACCGTCTTCTATAGTCTATTCGTCGGGATGTTCATACATAAATCCATAAGGCTTAGGGATCTACCTGAGGTTCTCCTCAGAAGTGGCGTAACTACCGGGACTATCATGCTTGTCGTTGGTGCTGTATCCACCTTTGGCTATGTTATCACCAGAGAAGGAATCCCGCAGCATTTGACTGTTGCCGCTACCACGATTGTGCACAGTCCCATGGTGTTTATTATGGTGACCCAGGCGATTCTGATTGTGGCTGGGATGCTTATGAACGGGTCCGCAGCAATTTTGCTTCTAGCGCCCATTCTTCACCCTACGGTACTCCGGTATGGAATAGATCCGGTCTACTTTGGCGGCTTAATGGTAGCAAATCTTGCTATCGGGATGTATACCCCGCCAGTAGCAGTGACTTCATATGTTGCGAGCAGGTTGACCGGTGTGTCGTTTGACGAAACCAACAGAGCCCTAGTTCCCTTTCTAATAATCTCCTTGGTAGGGCTTGTTATATTATTGCTTGTACCGGAGATCATTACCTTCCTCCCAAATTTGCTCTTAGGTTGACCGGTTCCCGACAACCCAGCAATATGGAGGCCTTACATAGTTCACTCGCAAAGGAGAGAATGCCATGGCTTCTGACGAGGCTATTAACGATGTATTAGTAACCCAGGAGATAGCTCGTTGGGCGGCGAATCTAAAAGCAGGGGATATTCCTACGGAAGTATTCGACAAGGCCAAAGAATGTCTACTTGATTGGGCTGGGGCTGCTCTAGCCGGTTCAATCCAGACAGTCTCAAGGCTTGTTTCCCCCATCATTGATGAGGCGGGGTCCTCCGCAAGGGAATCCACGATATTGCGGCCTGGACTTGAAAGAACTTCGTGTCTCTGGGCTTCATTCTTGAATGGATTCAATAGCCACATACTTGAAATCGATGATGTTCACAGGGGGGCAGTCTTTCACCCCGGAGCCGTTGTGATTCCTGCTGCCTTGGCATTAGGCGAGAGATCTCACGTCCAGGGCATGGAATTGCTCTTGGCTATCATCTCGGGATATGAAGTATCTATCCGAATAGGCCAGGCGGCTGGAGAAAGGCACTATGCAGTATGGCATACAACGGGTACCTGCGGTACCTTTGGATCTGCCGTCGCGGCCGGGAAAATCCTTCGTCTTGATGAAATGGAGATGTTATGGTGTCTTGGGAACGCTGGTACACAGGCTTCCGGTCTCTGGCAGTTTCTTTTAGACGGGTCGATGACGAAGCCACTACATCCTGGCAAGGCAGCTTTTAATGGCACCCTCTCAGCTTTGATGGCGAAACGAGGTTTTACCGGCCCTAGACGTATCCTTGAAGGGGAAAAGGGCTTTCTCGCCGCGACTTCCATCGGGTACGAGCGGGAAGCTCTAACTTCCGGTCTTGGCAACGAGTATAGAAT
>DUSO01000159.1 GCA_012842565.1 Bacillota bacterium | reverse complement strand
CGGGAATGACGCCGGGCCTCTCCCCCGGAAGGCCCGAGCCACTGAGCCCTCCCAGCCCGCATGCCTCCATGTACTCTACGAGTTTCCTCCGGCCCAGCCTCTGCCCGACATGGATGAAAACGGGATTGCAGGAGACGCTCATGGCCTCGGCAAAGGTAAGACTGCCATGTCCCCCCTCATCGGCCTTGTAACACCGGAACCTCACGGATCCAACATCGATGTACCCCGGATCCTCAAATGTCTCCTGTGGGGTTACGACCCCTTCCTGTATGGCAGCCGCGGCAACGAGGACCTTCAGCACTGAACCGGGAGGATATGCGGATATGGCGCGGTTGACCAGCGGCGCCCCCGGGTCCCCGAAGAATTGCGCGGGGTTATTTGGATCAAAGGTCGGCCTGCTCGTCATGGCCAGGATATCGCCTGTGCGGGGATCCATCACCACGACCGCCCCGCGATCAAGGTACTTGTCAGCAGTCTCCTCGACAATGGCCTGGATCCGGCGGTCAATGGTGAGCACAAGGGCGACATTCGACATGTCACAAGTCGAGCCATCATGAGCCGTGCCGTAAGGTATACCCTGGCCGCGGATCAGGCGGTACCCGAGCCCGGGAATGAGGCGGCTGTTCGCATTCACAAAGGCCACCAGCCTGGTGCCTGAGCCCCTGGAGAGATAACGGTCGAAGCTTGCCTCGAGTCCGCTTGCGCCATGCCCGTCCATGGAGGCCAGGTATCCGATCAGGTGGGCCGCCATATTGCCCCTGGCATACCGCACTCTCCCCTCATAAAGCACAACCCCTTGAGACGTAAGAGCCGCTATCTCTCTCTTGACGGCCTCCATCCCTGTCTCGCCCGGCGGTAAAGATGCTACGGGGACGCTGAATGGGGTGCCGGAAGCAAGCCGCCGGGCGATGTCGTGCTCCGGCAGTCCTGAGACCTGCGCTACCAGGCGGGATACCCTGGCGGGTTCCCGGACAAGACCCGGGAAAACCCCCACTCCCAGAGCCGGACAATTCCCGACGAGGGGCTCCCCATTCCTATCTACGATGATGCCGCGGTCAGGCTCTATGCGGACCGCCATGCTCCTCTGCTTGATGCCCATCTCCATCAGGGTCTCGCTATTCAAGCACTGTAGCCAGAATAACCGGCCTGTGAGCACCAATGAGCATGCGAGAAGAAAAAAGCACAGGATATTTGTCCTTCGCCCGTCCAGCATGCGGGTCAGGCCCCCGCTACTTAGTCTTTGCCCTGCGGGCGGCTTTGATGTGAGAGGCATAGGTGCGGGAAAAGGTGTGGGTGCCGTCATTATTCGACACAAAGAAGAGGTAGTCAACGTCGGCAGGATAAAGCGCAGCACGAATGGACGCGAGCCCCGGGTTGGCTACCGGGCCGGGGGGAAGCCCTGTATGGAGGTAGGTATTATATGGTGACGATATCTTGAGGTCTCTCAAGGTTAGACGTGCCTTGGGGCGGGGGAGAAGATACTGCACGGAGGCGCACGATTCAAGTGCCATTCCGCGGCGGAGCCGGTTGTAAAAGATAGCTGCAATCACCGGCCTTTCGGCTTCCGCCTTTGCCTCCTTCTCAACCAGTGAGGCAAGGATGACAACCTCCCTGAGCGGTACCTTCGTCGACATGGGACTCGCCTCATACTCGGGTACCACCCTGCGGATGAATTCCTTTACCATGAGCCTGATGATATCCCTTTCACTCGCTCCCACTTCAACCTCGTATGTATCGGGGAATAGATAGCCCTCAAGGCCCGGTGAATCGATGCCATGGACCCGGGCAAGCTGGAGCAACCTGGCCTCGCTGGGTGACCCGGGGTCAAGCAGGTCTCCAGGAGAAAGGGTTGTCACCATCTCCCGGAAACGCCCTTGGTCGGCTAACCCCTTGGATGAAAGAAGGCCTGCGATCTCGCGTGCGGTGAAGCCTTCAGGAATGGTAAACCGCATGGTTGCCACCCGGCCCTCCCGCAACATCCTCACGATCCCGGGCACGCTCATGTTCGCAGAAAGCCTGTAGTGGCCGGCCTCGAGGCGCTTATCCTGCCTGGTAAGCCTGGCGTAGGCAATAAAGGCCGGGGCGCTCTTTATGATCCCCCGGCTCTCCAATAGCAAGGCTATATCCTTGAGCGATGCTCCACCGGGGATAGCGACGATAGTCTCTCCCCGGCGGGATAATCCTGCCCCGCCGGGGGACACTGCGGTGGGTCCTGCCTGGTTGAGCGTCCCGCCAGCCGAGGGCCGCACTGCTTGGCTCAGCGTCCCGTCAACCGGGGAGAGGCAAAGTACGAAAGAGAGTCCAAGGAAAAAAAGAAAAACTCCCAGGAGTACCCACAAACTGACTGGAACCCTGAACCGGACATCTCTCTCCAGTATCGCGCGATCTAGCCCGGGCAAGCGGCTGCCAGGCACCGGTTGCATCCTCTGCAATCCTCCTATCGTCCAGTCCATTTTACCATGGATCCAGCCTTGTTTGACATCCCGGTAAGGAGTCTTATCGTGCCGGGTGGCTCAATTTTCTTGTTTGACACCCTTTACCCGGTCTGGTATCATGTTTATTGAAGTGAATACTCAAAAGCCGCCTGTGGCGCTGAATCTCGTAACCGAGAACGGGGGAACCACAACGGCTGTGCGGCGATGCAGGTCTTCTATGACGGCATATCTCTAGCAGAGCAGGTTTTCAGGGCATCGCGCCAGCAGGGGTGAATCCGGAGTACGCGTGATACCGGCTCGGAGCACGTATGACTTCAGGAAGGGCTACCCTTTCGGCCCGAACCCGTCAGCTTACCTCGTAAGCGTCGAAAGCGGAGGACGGCTCTCGGATTTGGGATACCCCTTTTTATCCCCATCCGGTGATTCCCCTGGAATCTTACCCCGGGAGCACGCTCCCGGGGTTTTCTCGTCGGTAAGCCACCACTTTGAACACGTCCTCCTCCCGTTGCACCGTCATGTGGGCGGGTAACTTTGCCGGGGCGCCACCTGAGTCAATACGTTATTATGATATCTCCTCGGAGGTGTTGGATTATGGTCCCAGGCGACCTGCGGGTGGCTGTGCTCTACAGCCCCGCCGCACGAGAGTTGCTCGAGAAAGACGCGCGGGCACAAGAACATACGGACAACATGGTAAACGCAGTCATCAGGGTGCTCAGGCACAGGGGGTATCCCGCGGATATGGTCCCTTCTACTCCCGAAGGGTTTGATACCCTGGCCCGCGGGGCTTTTGACGTCGTGTTTAACCTTGCGACCGGGATGAGAAGCAAGAAAGAACAGGCTAACATAGTTGCCATACTCGAGCTCCTGGGAATCCCCTTTACCGGGCCCGGGCTTGCAGCACATATCGTCTGCTTGCACAAGCACATCACGAAGAGGGTCCTGGCGTCCTGCGGGGTACCCACCTCGCCTTTCAGGGTCTACCATACGCCTGATGGGGTCGGCACGGATCTCCCGGACTTGCCGGCCATAGTCAAGCCGGCAAACGAGGGGTCTTCTGCAGGCATAGGCCCGGGGTCAATCGCCGGCACCCGCGCAGAGGTAATAGAACTTGTGGACCGGATCACTAAGGAGTTTTCCCAGCCGGCCCTCGTCGAGAGTTTCCTGCCGGGCCGGGAGTTTACACTGGCCGTGCTCGGAAACAAGGAACCTCTGGTCCTGGCACCGGAGGAAATCGTCTTTGACGAAAGGGCTCCGGGATTCTACACCCACGAGGTGAAGGTGCGCGACCAGGTAACACCAGTATGCCCGGCAAATGTAGATCCTGACCTTGCGAGGGCGCTCGAGACTGCGGCAAGAGATGCCTATCTGGCGGCAGGCTGCCGCGGCTACGCCAGGGTTGACATCAGGCTCGACGCAAGCGGGAAGCCAAATGTCCTCGAGATAAACAGCCTGCCGGGGCTCGAACCCGGATATAGCGAGTTTCCCAGGATCGCCGCCGCCTGTGGGCTGGCCTACGAGGATCTCATAGTCAGGATCCTGGAATATGCCATCGAGGCATGACTTGGGAGGTGTAGGTATGTCTTATGAGAGCCGGAAGAGGTTTGCCGTGCTCGGGGCCGGTCATGGCGGCCAGGCCATGGCATGTCACCTTGCAATAATGGGCTTTGACGTCGCTCTTTTTAACAGGGGCCATCACAGGATCGAGCCCATTAAGATGCGGGGGGGAATAGAATTGACCGGGGAGGTTACCGGGTTTGGCGTGCCGCGGGTGGTGACCACTGACCCTGCCGAAGCCATCGAAGAGGCCGACGTCGTAATGGTAGTCGTGCCTGCATCCGCACACCAGTGGATGGCGCAGACTTTCGCACCCCATTTCAAGGACGGCCAGGTGATCCTCCTGAATCCGGGACGCACCGGGGGCGCCATGGAATTCCGCAAGGTGTTAAGGGACGCCCGGTGCAAAGCCCAGGTTATCGTAGGCGAGGCCCAGACGTTCATCTATGCCAGCAGGAGCATGGGGCCTGCCCAGTCCAGGATATTCCGGATCAAGAATACAGTGCCCGTGGCCGCGCTCCCGGCATCTGACACACCAGCCCTGCTTGCTGCAATAAACGAGGCTTACCCGCAGTTCGTGCCAGCTCCGAGCGTGCTCAACACGAGCCTCGACAACATGGGAGCCGTCTTCCACCCGACGATAACCCTGCTCAATACGGGCTGGATCGAGGCCAGAGCAGGAGAATTCGAATTCTACTTCGAGGGGGTCACCACCTCGGTCGCTAAAGTGCTGGAAGAAGTCGACGCTGAGAGGGTGGCGGTAGCACGCGCACTCGGGGTGAGGGCAGTGACCGCCCTGGAATGGCTGGAAATGGCATACGCCGCAGTAGGGGAAACCCTGTATGACGCGATGCACAACAACGAGGGCTATGAGGGTATCAAGGCTCCTCCGACCATAAGAAACCGCTATCTCTTTGAGGATATCCCGGCAAGCCTGGTCCCCATCGCATCCATAGGAAACATGGTCGGCGTGCCTACCCCAACCATCTCGGCGCTCGTCCAGATCGGCTGCCTGGTCCACCAGACGGACTACTGGAAGGAAGGCAGGACTGTAGAGAAGCTGGGGCTCGCCGGGATGTCGATAGACGAGATACGAGAGTTTGTGTTCCATGGGAGGGCAGAGATGGGATGAAAGCAAACGGGCCGAAACCGAGGGTGCTCGCCGCAAGCATCGGCAGCTGCGTGCATGTTGCGGGAGTACTGGCATTCCTGGAGATCGCGGAGGCCGCCGGCTATGAGACTGCCTTCATGGGCCCGGCTGCCCAGGTCAGGGCACTTCTGAAAAGGGCCAGGGATTTCAAGCCGGATATAATCGCCGTAAGCTACAGGCTCGACCCCACCGTTCTCGGCAACCTCCTTGACGAGCTCAGGGAAGGTCTCAAGGAGATTGGCTCCGACAAGGTTCGCCTCCTCTTTGGGGGAACGCCAGCAACATGCGAGGTAGCAAAGAAATCCGGACTTTTTGACGCGATCTTCCAGGGGGGGGAGCCTCCCCACATGGTAAAGGCGATCCTGACAGGCGAATCAGGCGAGATCCGGGGCGAACTGTGTGGGGAACCCTCTGGGGCAAAGGCATGGAGCACACAACGTCAAGAATCGGGCCCTATGACCCCCGGTGAACTCCTGTCGAGGATCGAGGCCAAGAGGCCGTTCCCGCTGATCAGGCACCATTTCGGCCTTCCGACGGTGAAGGATACGGTGGACGGCACAAGGGAGATTGCACTTGCCGGCGTAGTAGATGTAATATCGATCGGCCCGGACCAGAATGCCCAGGAACACTTCTTTCACCCGGAGGAGATGGACCGGTCCCAGGACGGGGCGGGCGGAGTGCCCATAAGGTCGGCTCAAGACCTCTCAGCCATCTACGAAGCCACGAGGTGCGGCAATTACCCGCTGCTCCGATGCTACAGCGGTACCCGGGACATAATCAGGATGGCGGAGGTCCTGAGGGAGACCATACGCAATGCATGGTGCGCTGTGCCCCTATTCTGGTATAACGTGCTCGACGGGAGGAGCAAGCGTCCTCTGAGGGATGCCATACGGGAGAACCAGCAGGCAATGGCATGGCATGCCGAGAGAGGTATTCCCGTCGAGGTGAATGAATCCCATCACTGGAGCCTTCGCAATGCCCCGGATGCCGTGGCCGTGGCAGCAGCCTTCCTGGCTGCATACAACGCCAAGGCCATGGGGGTGCGGTATTATGTGGCCCAGTACATGTTGAATACCCCTCCCGCCACAACGCCCCGGATGGACCTGGCAAAGATGCTCGCTAAGATCGCCATGATCGAGTCCCTCCATGACGATTCCTTTCAGAGTTACAGGGAAACGCGCGGCGGCCTCGCGAGCATGGCCAGGGATGCCAGCTTTGCCAAAGGGCAGCTTGCGGCGAGCACCTTCCTCGGAATGATGCTGAAGCCGAGCATTGTTCATGTCGTCGGCTATTCGGAGGCTCATGACGTAGCCCGGCCGGCCCAGGTCATAGAAAGCTGTAAGATAGCTCAGGGGACCATACACAACGTCCTCGATGACCTCCCCGACCCCCTCTTTGACCCCCGGGTCAAAGAGAGAAGGGACGAGCTAATAGAAGAGGCGCGTGTCATCCTGGACGCCATACGTGAGCTTGGGCATTCCTCCTGCGACGACCCCCTGTGCGATCCGGATACACTTGCCCGGGCAGTTGAGTTAGGCATCCTGGACGCGCCACACCTTGCCGGCAATCCCCATGCCTGCGGCAAGATAGCGACCAGGATGATAAACGGGGCATGCCGGTCCTGCGACCCATTCTCTCGCAAGCCGATTTCCGAGAAACAGAGGATCAAGCAGCTGCTCCTCAATAGGGCCTAAGGTAGAATAAGGCAAGTCGCTGATGGGCCGGGGGCGCGCCCCCGGATT
>DUSO01000158.1 GCA_012842565.1 Bacillota bacterium | reverse complement strand
GCAAGATGCGGGGAAGGAATGGGGCCCCGGGGCTCCGGGCATAGCCCATACGGACGGGCTCATTACAGCCACTCCAGGCCTCGTGTTGTCAGGATTCTTTGCGGATTGCTCTCCGGTATTCCTCGTGGATCCCGTGAGGAGGGTCGTGGGCCTTATCCACGCTGGCAAGCGGGGAACCCTGGAGGGCATTATCCCGGTTGCCATCCGGACTATGGCTGGCGCATTCGGGGTCTGCCCCGAGGATGTCATTGCCGGCGTCGGTCCCTGTATCGGCCCCTGTTGTTATGACATGGACCTTCCCGGCACAATCAGGAATGAGCTCTTGGCAGTGGGGTTGACGCCTTCTCATATACTTATGAGCGGCCTGTGCACGTCCTGCAGTAAAGGAGATTTCTTTTCCTACAGGCGCGACCTGGGGACAACCGGTCGTATGGGCGCCTATATCGGGATTATTTCGCAGGGGTGATTTCACCCACGTTGCAGGAGTTGGCCCGGGCTTGCCGAACAAAGTAGCTATGACCAGGAGACGGCGTAAACTAAGAAAAAAGGCCGGAGGTGGGGGCATAATCACGTCGGCCCTCCTCATCGGCGCATTCCTGGTATTCGTCTCCCTCTATACCGCCACCAGGGCTACCCGTGTTCCCGAGAATGCCAGGATAGAGGTTGCCTCTCGCCGGACGATCGAAGTGGCCGGGACTTTTCCCGTTTTCGCTTCTGCGAGGGAGAGGGTGTATGTCGCCCCCATTTCGGGGCGTGTGGAGAGGATCGTGCCCGAGGGGACCGTGGTACGCGTAGGCACTCCTGTCGCCCAGGTTATCAATGATGAGGCGGCATCTCGGGCGGAACCGGAGTATGCCGCCGCTGAAAGAGAGCTAAGGTCCTTTGGCTTGAGTGCCATGATCAACCTGGAAAGAGCCAGGGACCAGCTAATGTCTTTGAAGGTCGAACGGAAAACCCTCGAGGCGACTATCGCTGACTGTGAGAGGCGTGGTGATATGGCGGGGCTCAGGGCTGCCAGGCGTTCCCTCCAGCGGGTTGACGAGGGCATCCGGGAACTCTCGGACGTGATAGCGTCTCAAGAGAAGAAGGCGCGGGCTAGAGCCGGGGAGCTGGCGGGCCAGCTGGAGCAGAAAAGGGAGATCTTGGAGCTTGCCACATCCGTGATAACGGCGGACCGACCGGGCCTTGTGTCATATCGTCTGGACGGGTACGAGGGGGTGATAGACGGGCCGGACGTGCACCTCCTGTCGTCCCGCCTCGAACCCGTAAGCCGGGAAGTGGCCTGTCCGGCGGACGGGCAGCAAGTCGTCGCCGGTTCACGCATCTTCAAGATAATCGATACCGTGGAGATGCTGGTTGCCCTGCCGGGGGACAGTGAGTTTGTCAAGGGGTTGAGGGGCAGGGTGTGGGTTAGATTCCCGGAATTCGACCCGTCGCGCTGGCCCGCCCGGGTAACAGACGGCCACCGCAAGCCAGGTGAGCCCGTGATCCTGTCAATCGACGCCTTTATCCCGGGGGTTCATGCCAGGCGTTTTGTTAAGGCCGAGGTCATCACGGGGGTTTTCGAAGGGGTAGCGGTCCCCGAGGAGGCTGTATTCAGAGAAGGACGGGATAGCTACGTCTACGTGATCAGGTCGGAGGACGCTGTGCCGGTCAAGGTGGTAATCGGGCCGGGCGACGGGAAATATGTGATTGTGAGGCGCGGGATCCCGGAGGGGACGAGGGTAGTATGCAATCCATGGATCCTGGGGGGTCAACATGGTCGATATCCGGCGGAACGTTGAGAACGTAAAGGCGCGTATCGAGGCTGCCTCGCGGCGCTCAGGCCTTGACCCGGCGGGGATAAGCCTGGTTGCGGTCACCAAGAACGTCGGCACGTCATTGATTCGCCAGGCCATCGAGGCTGGGGTGAGGCTGATCGGCGAGAACAGGGTACAGGAAGCATATCCCAAAATCAAAGAAATTGGGCCGGAGGCCGAATGGCACATGATAGGACACCTCCAGACGAATAAGGTGGGACGGGCCCTTGAGGTCTTTGATGTCATCCAGTCGCTTGACAGCGAGAGGCTGGCTGGCGTGATCAACGAACGTGCTGGCAAGCTGGGGAAGGTAGTCCGGGTCATGGTAGAGGTCAAGGTGTCGCCGGAGGAGACCAAGTTTGGCTTCGCCCCGGATGCGGTATTACCGTTTCTCGAGCAGGCATCGCGGTACGGTAATCTCGAGATAGTGGGGCTCATGGCAATGGCACCGTATTTCGACGACCCGGAGGAGGCAAGGCCGTATTTCCGGAAGGCGCGGGAGATATTTTCTCGAGCCCTCGAGCTCGAGGTCCCCAACGTCATGATGCAATACCTCTCAATGGGCATGAGCGATGATTTCGAGGTCGCTATCAGTGAAGGATCCAATATGGTCAGGATAGGACGGGCAATCTTTTCCCCGGGCAGGGTCGATAGGGGGTAGGAGCGATGGGAATACTTGACAGGGTTTTGGATTTCATGGGCTTCAAGGAGTCAGGTGGAGAAGATCCGGGCGTGCCGGAAGACGACTCTCCTCCTTTTGAGGACGTTTACTTGGGCCGGGGCGGAGCCCAGGACCCGAAGATGGAGAGGAAGATTGTCTCCCTCCATAGTGCGCGGCAGGCGAGGCTGGTGATAAAAGAGCCCAAAAGCTTTGACGATGTCCAGGAGATAGCCGATAACCTCAAGAGCAGGCGCCCTGTAATCGTCAATGTGTCCACGCTGGACAAGGAAACGGCAAGGCGAATTCTCGACGTGGCGAGCGGAGTCACCTATGCCCTGGACGGTGGCATGCAGAAGATCGGGGAGGGCATATTCCTCTTTACCCCCAGCAACTTCGAGGTCATGGGTGAGGTTGGTGGCGATGAGGAGGATTCCCCCCCGTTTTTTACCCAGCGGCCCAGTCCGACCCTGAGGTGATAAACGGCATGCCGGCGACGATACGCGGGACTGTGGCGAGCCTCCGCCTTGATGCCGTTGCCGCCCTCGGGTTTTCGACATCTCGTACGAAGATGGCGGAGGAGATCAAGGCTGCAAGGGTATGGGTCAATTCCCGGCAGGTGCTAGACCCCTCACACCAGGTTAGGGTGGGGGATGCCATAACGGCCAGGGGCAGGCGGGTCAGTGTGAAGCTACAGGAGGTAACCGGAGAGACCAAAAAGGGGCGCATGGGGGTTATCCTCTTGCGCCAGGCGATAGATGGAGGGGGTGAAGTGCCCTGGACACAAGGGGGGTCTCCGGGCAGGGAGAGGGAGCCTCAACCCGGAGAATAGCTGTAGTCGGGGTGATCATCTCAAATCGTGAGAAGGCCGCGCCACGTGTGAACGAGGTCCTGGGACTCCACGCCGACATCATTGTCGGCCGGATGGGGATACCCTACAGGGAACGTGATATAGCGGTCATCGCGCTGATTGTAGACGGGACAACCGACGATATCGGCAGCCTTACAGGCAAGCTTGGAAGCATCGAGGGCGTCAGGGTGCGTTCCTGTGTGGCTGTATGAGCGGCCCTGTCAATATAACAGGGCCTGACAAGGAAGGCGGCTTCACCTTTCCCGTAAGACTGAAGCCGCGCGGTTCATGTACCCGGTTTGAGGGAGTTCGGGATGGAGTGCCGGTATTCCGCGTTGCCGCTCCTCCCGTCGAGGGCGCCGCAAACCGTGCGCTGTGTGAGCTCGTAGCCGGCCTCTTGTCTTTGCCCGTAGGGAATGTCCGGATTGTGGGCGGCGAGCGGGCCAGGAACAAACGGGTCAGGGTCCAGGGTATTTCGAGGGAGCGTCTGGAGAAACTATTTGCGAGCGAATAACGAGGCCGTTATGAGCGCCATAGGGACGGGAAAGGGGCATTTCGTGTAGGGCCGGTGAAGAGGGAACTCGACCAGGGAACCGTAGAGACCCTGATTGTAAGGCTGAGCGAGCTATCGTCAAGGCTTGAAAAGGCTAGCATTGCGGAGTATGTGGAATTCCTGAGAAGTCCGAGGAGGATCATCTTCGCCAATTTCCTCGGGGGGCTGGCCAGGGGTTTTGGTATCGGCATAGGGGCTACGGTGCTGGCCGCTGTCTTTCTATACATCCTGACGGTCGCTGTCAGGTGGAATCTCCCCGTCATCGGGAGGTTTATCGCCGAAATAGTCAGGATCGTGCAGCTGCACCTGCGCTGACAGTTGTCGTATCTCGCACGGTTTTTGCCCTTTCCCCATAAAGGAGGCCAGGACGGGATGGATGAGAGGGCTCTTCAGGATTTCAGGCTGAGGCTCCTTGGAGAAAGGGACCGCTTCATGAGGATGATCGACTCCATCGAGGGCTCGGGGCTGTCAACGGCTGCCAAGGATGCGGTGGGCGAGCTCTCGAGCTACGACAACCACCCTGCCGACGAGGGTTCCAACCTTACCGAGAGGGAGAGGGATGTGGGAACCCGGGCAGCCTTGAGGGAAATGATAAAGCGCGTTGACGACGCCCTCGAGAGGATATCGGCGGGCACTTACGGCGTTTGCGAGCGCTGTGGCAATGATATCGAGGTCGACCGCCTGCAGGCGGTCCCTTATGCCTCCTTATGTGCCAGGTGCGCGATCGAGATGGAGATGGCCGTGCCGGATAGATTCAACCGCCCGATCGAAGAGGCTGCCTTGAGGTCTTATGACAGCTACTTCCGGGATCGCGGGACCCCGGGGATAGACGGGGAGGATGTGTGGCAAGAGGTAGCCAGGTACGGCACTGCAAACTCCCCACAGGATATCGGCGGTGCCGACGACGTGGGCAACAGCTATATAGAAGGAGATGAGACCAGGGGGGCCGTTGAGGATACGGATCTCATAATCGAGGGGGACGAGGAGGGCGAGGATATCCCGCCCTTGCCGGATGTCTTCAGGCACAGGTACGGATTGAGATCCAGGTGAAGGCATGATGGCAGACCTTGGTATTGATGCATGTCCCGGCGTGTGCTAAAATTACGATGCCTGTTGATATTAGGAGTCCTCGTGGTCATGATAGACCAGGCCAGCAAGGCCTGGGTTACCTCCGGGGTTCGCCCTGGTGAGTCGATACCCATCATCAGGGGGGCGCTACATATCACCCATGTGAGAAACCCGGGCGTGGCCTTCGGGATGTTAGCTGGCAAGACCGGCCTGATTATAACGCTGGTCATACTGGTCGGCGTCCTGGCAGTAGTTCTTGCCGTTCGTTCGGCACTTTCCACAAGGGTTTCCCTTGCGGGGGCGGCTATTATCGCAGGGGGCGCTCTGGGCAACCTGATCGACCGCGTGAGGGTAGGGCGGGTTATCGATTTCATCGACCTTCGCGTCTGGCCTGTGTTCAACCTGGCGGATGTGGCAATAGTGGTCGGTGCCGGTCTTGTACTCCTGGGGACCGTGGAGGTTGCCAGGAATCGGAGCTAGGCGTATACAGCTGTGAGAGGAGGAACTTTCTTGCGGCCAATTCTTTTTCAAATCTGGAGGATCCCGGTATACTCGTATGGATTCATGCTGGCCCTGGCTTTTGTCATAGGGACCTGGCTCGGCGTGAGAGAGGCCAGACGGCGCGGGATCGATGTGGACAAGGTGATCGACCTCGCCCTTTACGGGTGCATTGCCGGTATCATAGGGGCCCGGATTGTCTATATCCTGCTGGATCTCCCGGCTTACCTCGGCGAGCCCGTCGCCGTATTCCGTCTCAAAGACGGCGGGCTTTCCTTCCAGGGAGGACTGTTCTCTGCCATCCTGGTAGGGATATGGTACTGCAAACGCCATAATATATCCCCCTGGGTGATGGCCGACGTTGCGGCGCCGATCATCGCGCTCGGCTATTCGATCACGCGTATTGGTTGTCTCTTGAACGGCTGCTGCTACGGGGTCGAGACGAAGCTGCCGTGGGCCCTCAAATGTGCTGCATATGACT
>DUSO01000157.1 GCA_012842565.1 Bacillota bacterium | reverse complement strand
CCGCCGCAAGAACGAGGAGCGTCGCGGGCATTCTCCTTTCTCCTTTCGTGCGTACATAGTGACAGGTGAACAAAATGCACCCGGGCAGCCCTGTCATGGGGCGACGCAACCCTGTCATGCCTTATTATAATAACACAGAAATTAACCATCCCTCATCAGGATGGCCACACGAGAATCACGCCCTCTTCTCCCGGCTTCTTCCCTCCGCGACCTGCGATCTCTCCCCGACCTAGTGAACCCGCCTGCGCCCATGCCTGCCCTTTGTGCTCCAGTCAAAGCCGAGGGCCATCTTGAGCCGGTCCCTGTCACGGATCACGCGCTCCAGGAGCCACATTATGTCAGGCAGGTCCAATTCAACGGCATCTATCTGGCTCAAATAAAACAAAAGCTCATCCATTTCACCCACGGTAATAATGCCTAATCGCGACAGCGTCTCGAGTGCCCCCTGGGCCCCGACACTTAGTTTCATTCGTTCCTCGGCATCCAATACCCGCCTGGGCGGAGGGGACTCAGTGGCCCCAGGCTTCAGGGAGATGTCAGGCAGCGAGAATACCAGGTTAAAGGCGGCATCTATCTCCGACGCCTCATAGCCCCTGGCAAGAAGGTCGTTGACCAGGGTAGCCCCGCTGTCGGGAAGCCTGCCGTCTTGCAGGATCAGCTTTATAAGGAGGTTGACGATTTCCATGACCCTTTCGTTCACAAAAGCCCCCTCCACAGACCCAGAATTGGGGAGCACAACCGGAATCGGGAAATCTACACACACACGCCCTGAGCGGGGGCCCCTCTAGCTACCAACCCTCACAAAGGATCCCCCCGGCAAAGGCCTGATGGCTCCCGACATCTGTAGATTGAGCAACGCAAGCTCAATCTCGCCGTTTCCCGACTTAGCATGCGGGCCGGCGCGCTCATATATCTCGTCCCTGCTTACAGGCTCAAAGTCGTCCAGCACCTCGAGAATCAAGGATTCTATCGGGCCATGTCCTGCGGTTGCCGGATCCCTGCCAACCATATCATGACGCAAAGGCCCGGGCATATGCATCAATGGCATCCCGAGTTGCGCATATATAGTCTCCAGGATCTCGTCGACGTCATTTGCCAGAGTCGCGCCATCCTTTATGAGGGCGTGTGTCCCCCGGGACTGCGCTCTCCGTATGTCTCCCGGGACGGCGAAGACGGGCCGGCCCTGCTCCATGGCGAAATAGCTGGTTATGAGCGCGCCACTCCGCTCCGGTGCCTCGACGACGATGCAGGCAACCGACAGACCGCTGATCACCCTGTTGCGCGCCACAAAGTTGCCCTTGAGTGGCGCAGTGCCCATAGGGAACTCGCTCAACACGGCCCCGGACTCGATAATCTCCCGGCACAACCTGGAATTTTCGGGCGGGTATGTGCAATCCACACCGCTCCCCAGCACAGCTATGGTACGGCCCCCAGCCTTGAGGGCGCCGCGGTGGGCCGCAGAGTCTACCCCCAGGGCCAGCCCGCTCACTATAGTGACCCCGTTTGCCGCAAGCTCGTATGCAAATTGCGATGCGACAGCACAACCGTAGCTGCTTGCCCGTCTCGTGCCCACTATGGCGCAGGCCGCACGGTCCGCGGCCGCCAGGTCTCCCTTGACATAGAGCACCGGAGGGGGATCGTAGATGTCCCTCAGGTTTTGAGGATAGGCCTCGTGTTCTACCGTGATGATCCTCGCCCCTGCCCTCCTCGCCCTCTCGAGCTCGTCATCCACCCGCAGCCTGCTCCGGGCGCGGATCAGCCCTTCGATGACTGTGTCGGGGAGGCCGGCTACCGCCCGTATTTCCTCAGGCGGCGCTTCCCAGGCCCGCTCGAGGCTGCCAAAATGCACCTTGAGCTTTTCAATCCTCTTCGGGCCGATTCCCTCCACCATATTAAACAGCACATAATACTTCCACACCGCCTGCCTGTCTCCTTCTCAGGGCGGATAGATTTGTCTTTGGGGGTTCCTATAACTTATGGCCTCCGCCACATGCTCCTCTGCAATTACATCCCGGCCTGCCAGGTCCGCTATCGTCCTGGAAACCTTGAGAATTCGGGCACCGGCTCGCGCGCTCAACCCGAGGGAATTGAGAGCCCTCGTGATGAGAGATTTTGCGCCGTCTGTCATGTGGCAATACTTCTTTACCTGCGAAGGACTCATCTCTCCGTTGAATGATATGCCCTCGCCGCAAAACCTCTCGGCCTGGACCGCCCTTGCCACCATGATCCTCTTGAACACCTTGCCGGAGGTCTCAGAGGCCATATCCTGCGTCATTTCTCCGTTATATTGGCCGGGTACTTCCGCGTGGAGGTCTATCCTGTCGAGAAAGGGTCCTGACACCCTCCCATCATATGCCGCGATAGCCCTCGGGCTGCAGCGACACTCCCTACGGGCGTCCCCCAGGAAGCCGCAGGGACAAGGATTTCTTGCACATATGAGCAGGACCCGGGCGGGGAAGACGACCGCACCTATAGCCCGGGAGAGGATGACCCGACCCGACTCGAGGGGCTGCCTCAGGGCCTCTAGGACGTCCCTTCTGAATTCGGGTAGTTCATCCAGAAAAAGGACACCCCTGTGAGCGAGGGTTATCTCTCCCGGCCTCAAGAGCCTCCCCCCTCCTACCATCCCCTGTATTGATGAAGTATGGTGCGGCGACCTGAAGGGTCGGTGCTCGACCAGACCGTGGCCATCCGCGAGAAGCCCCGCTGCGCTGTATATCGCAGTCACCTCGATGGATTCCTCTTTCGTCATGGGGGGCAGGAGAGTGGCGAGCCTATTGGCCAGCATGGTCTTGCCCGAGCCCGGCGGGCCTGACAGGAGCACGCTGTGCCACCCGGCGGCCGCGATCTCAAGAGCGCGTTTGGCGTGGACCTGGCCTTTTACATCAGAAATGTCCGCCGGGGTCTCCCCGGTGTCCGGTGACTCAAGACCCGGGAAGCCTCCGCAGGACGGGGCCTTGCAGGACATCCCATCCCTTATGATATGGCCGGCCCGGCCTCCTCGTATCACATCAAAGGCCTCACGAAGGGACTTCACCGGGTAGACATCGAGTCCATCCACCGCCGCCGCCTCTTGCCAGTTGGCCCGGGGCACGATAATCTTTTTCCAGCCTGCCTCCCTGGCAGCAAGCGCGATGCACAGCACCCCCGTTGCCGGCTTCACCGTCCCGTCCAGTGCAAGCTCTCCGACTACCAGGAACCCGGCGACGGGCCCCGATATTAGTCCTGTGGCCCCGAGTATCCCAATCGCAAGGGCCAGGTCAAAGCCCGTGCCGGCCTTTCTTATGATGGCGGGGGCCAGATTTACCGTGATGCGCCTTGCGGGAAAACCCCAGCCCGCATTTCTTATGGCCGCCCTCACGCGTTCGCGAGATTCCCTGATGGCTGCATCGGGAAGCCCGACAATTGTAAAGTCGGGCAGGCCCCCGGAGACATCCACCTCTACCTCAACGATATAGCCCTGTATCCCGAGCACGCTCCCGCTGTATACCTTCGACAACATCAGAAAGCTCCCCGCATCCGGTCAAGGCTGAATGAGTCGCGAACTATGGTAACCGCCTGCGGTGCATTCTCCCTGTCGAGCTGCACCACGGCGGCATCGAAGCGACACGCCGCGCCCGCCCCTCCCATCGCGGCAAGATAGTGACGGGCGGCCATCACTATACGCCTTCTCTTTTCCCGGTTCACCCTTTCAAAGGGGTCGGTAGCCCCTCCCGCAGCCGTAGCCTTGACCTCGAGGAATACCAGGGTGTCGCCGTCGAGTGCCACAATATCGATCTCGCCCCGGCGCGTGCGGTAATTGCGACAAAGCACCTTATACCCGCAGGATTCCAGGTGGGCTACGACTGCTTCCTCGCCGCGGGCGCCCACCTCAAGCGCCATCTTACCCGCCACATGCACCGCCCTCTTCCCGTCTTAACCATTATATACCTATGTTTCTATATTCTACCTTAACCATCAATCTCCTTCCAGCATATCTCAATTCTCGAAAAAGGGGAGCCGTAGACAGCTCCCCTTTGACCGTGGCATCTTTTCCGACAACAATTTGAGGGAAGACCAGCAACGAGATCGGTCAGATCTCCGAAAGATGATCTCACCCTCAGGGGAATGTTTTAGGAGGGGGCGTCTCGCCCCCTCCTAAATATGATGCTCCCCGACCATGCAGGCTTTTGGCCCCGGGCACTGGCTCTTAGCGCCGTGCGCCGGCTTTCTAACACTATACGCCATACGCCGGCTTTCAGCCCTGGGCCATGCGCCGGTACTGGGCGAGCCTTGCCTTCATGTCCTCCTCGGCTTGGGCATAGAGCCTCTCAGCGAGATCCGGGACCTGCTTTCTCAGGCTAGCATAGCGGACCTCGCCTAGCAGGAACTCGCGGAAGCTGCCCTTGGGCTCCCTGGAATCCAGGGTGAACGGGTTCTTGCCCTCTGCGGCAAGGGCAGGGTTGTAGCGATAGAGCGGCCAGTAACCTGCCTCAACGGCACGTTTGCCCTCGCGCTGGCTCAGGCTCATGTTGATGCCGTGGTTGATACACGGTGCATATGCGATGATGAGCGAGGGTCCGGGGTACTTCTCGGCCTCTACCACGGCCCTCACGAGCTGTGCCTGATTCGCGCCCATACACACAGAGGCCACATATACATATCCATACGACATGGCCATGAGCCCCAGGTCCTTCTTACGAGTCCTCTTGCCAGATGCGGCGAACTTTGCCACTGCAGCGGTAGGAGTGGCCTTGGATGATTGTCCGCCTGTATTGGAGTAGACCTCGGTATCGAGTACCAGGACGTTGACGTCCGCGCCTGACGCGAGCACGTGATCCAGCCCGCCGTAACCGATGTCGTACGCCCAGCCGTCGCCACCGATGATCCAGATGGACTTCTTCACCAGGTAGTCGCTGGCCTTGCTGATTTCTGAGAGCACGCCCTTCAAGTTACCGGAGGCCGCCTCAATGGCCCGCGGCAGGAGCGACTTGATCTTGTTGCCAAACTCCTGCGACTTGGCGGCGTCATCCTTCCCGTCAAGCCATCCCTGCAAGGCCTCGCGCAGTTCGGCCGGGAGTTCCGCATCGAGAGCTTGCCTCACTAGGTCAGCGAGGTCCTCTCTCCTCCGGGCGACGGCCAGTCCTATCCCGTACCCGAACTCAGCGTTGTCCTCGAAGAGGGAGTTGGCCCATGCGGGACCATGTCCTTCGCTATTCACAGTGTAGGGGCATGTCGGAGCGCTCCCGCCGTAGATCGAGGAACACCCGGTCGCGTTGGCGATGATCATGCGATCCCCGAATAGCTGTGTTATAAGCTTGATATACGGAGTTTCTCCACATCCTGCGCACGCTCCGGAAAACTCAAAGAGAGGCTGCTTAAACTGGCTTCCCTTCACCGTCTCGGGGTTAAAGGAAGCCTCCACCCTGGGCAGCTTTTCGGCAAACTCATAGTTCCGCACCTCGACCTCGACGGCGGACTCGAGCGGCTGCATCACCAGGGCCTTCTCTTTTGCCGGGCATACGTCGACGCAGTTGCCGCACCCCGTGCAATCCAGCGGCGAGACCTGCACCCGGAACTCAAGCCCGGCAAGTTCCCTGCCTATGGCAGCCCTGGTCTTGAATGTCTCCGGGGCACCCGCGAGGTCCTGCGGCTTCGCAAGGTATGGCCGGATGGCCGCATGCGGGCACACAAAGGAACACTGGTTGCACTGGATACAGGCCTCCGGCTTCCATATGGGGATGTCTATTGCGATACCACGCTTTTCATACTTGGTCGTCCCCGTAGGAACAGTGCCATCCTCGCTGAAAGCGCTTACCGGGAGGTCGTCTCCTTTAAGGGTCAGGATCGGCTTGATAAATTTCTCCACGTACTCCGGCACGTCCTGGGTTGCAGCGGCCTCGTCCATGGCATTGGCCCAGCTATCCGGGTAATTGATCATCTCGAGAGCCTCGGAAGCCCGGTCGACCGCGGCCCAGTTCATCTTGACGACCTTCTCGCCCTTTCTCCCGTAGGTCTTCTCGATTGCATCCTTGATGTACCTGGCAGCGTCTTCAAACGGGATCACGTTTGCAATTTTGAAGAAAGCAGCCTGCATGATGACGTTGATACGCCCGCCGAGTCCGAGCTCGCTTGCGATCTTCACCGCGTCGATGTTGTAGAATTTGAGCTTCTTCTCGGCGATGGTCCTCTTCATGGAGGCCGGCAGCTTGGTATTCATCTCCTCTGCGCTCCAGCCGGAATTCAAGAGGAAAATGCCGCCCGGCTTGATGCCCTCAAGTATGTCATACCGCGTCACATAGGACGGGTTGTGACATGCAATCAGGTCGGCCTGGTCTATCAGGTATGGGGCCTGGATCGGCGTGTGCCCGAAACGCAGGTGGGAGATGGTGATGCCGCCCGACTTCTTGGAATCGTAAACGAAGTATCCCTGGGCATACATGTCGGTATGGTCGCCGATGATTTTGATAGAGTTCTTATTGGCACCGACGGTTCCGTCAGATCCCAGCCCAAAGAATTTGCACCTGAAAACACCCTTGGGGGAGGCATCGATTCGTTCAGTAACCGGGAGAGAGGTACCGGTCACATCGTCAGTAATGCCCACAGTGAAGTGGTTTTTGGGATTTGACGATGCAAGGTTGTCATAGACCGCTTTGACCATAGAGGGCGTAAACTCCTTGGAGCCCAGCCCGTAGCGACCGCCGACGATGAGCGGAGGATCTGTCCTGGAGGAAAGGGCCGTAACAACATCCTGGTAGAGTGGCTCGCCCAGGGCGCCGGGCTCCTTGGTCCGGTCAAGGACGGCAATACGCTTGCAGGTGGGCGGGACGACCTTGAGGAAGTGCTCCACGGAGAATGGCCGATATAGCCTTACCTTGATGAGGCCGACCTTCTCTCCTCTCTCCAGGAGATAGTTGACGGTCTCCTCTATCGTCTCGCAACCGGAAGCCATACAGACAATTACCCTGTCCGCATCAGGAGCGCCGGTATAGTCAAACAGGTTGTAGCGGCGTCCGGTAAGCTTGCCGACCTCTTTCATGACCTCTTCCACTATGCCCGGCGTCGCGAGGTAATAGCGGTTAGAGGCCTCTCGGCCCTGGAAGTAGATGTCAGGATTCTGCGCCGTCCCCCGCTGGTGGGGATGCTCCGGGTTGAGGGCGCGCCTCCTGAACTCCATAACCTTGTCCATGTCAAATAGCTCTGCTATCTCATCATAGTCAATGACGTCGATCTTCTGGACCTCGTGTGAAGTCCTGAAACCATCGAAGAAATGGAGGAATGGCACGCTGGACTTAATTGCAGAAAGGTGTGCCACCAGCGCAAGGTCCATAACCTCCTGTACGGATGCAGAAGCAAGAAGCGCAAAACCTGTCTGGCGAGTGGCCATCACATCAGAATGATCTCCGAATATGGAGAGTGCATGTGTTGCTAGGGACCGGGCGGATACGTGAAATACCGCGGGGAGGAGCTCTCCTGCAATTTTGTACATATTCGGGATCATGAGAAGAAGCCCCTGGGACGCTGTAAAGGTGGTCGTGAGCGCGCCTCCTGCCAGTGAGCCATGGACCGCCCCGGCGGCTCCGGCCTCGGACTGCATCTCTATTACCTGCAGCGTCTTGCCAAAGATGTTCTTGCGCCCCTCGGCAGCCCATTCGTCACAGGCCTCCGCCATGGGGGACGACGGGGTTATGGGATAGATCGCGGCTACCTCACTGCACGCATAGGCAACATGTGCAGCAGCCGTATTCCCGTCAATCGTTTGTTTGTGCATCGCCACTGTCCATCTCCTTACGTAGAATAATCGCAGGCCCATGCCACTCATAACTATAATATTTGGGAACCTATAAGTCAAATCTGAAGTCAGGTCGTCAGGTCTATTACCGGTCTTCTCGAGGTGGGTAGTCTGAGGGCTTCGGCCGCCCGGTGTATTGGCCGAATCAGGAGATGATAATATGGCTCGCCAGGGCCTTGACCGGCCCGAAGGACCTCCGGTGTATAGGGGACGGGCCGAGCCGTGCTATGGCCTCCAGGTGTTGAGGGGTCGGATACCCCTTATGGGCAGCGAACCCGTAGCCCGGGAATATGCGGTCCGCCTTTACCATGATCCGGTCTCGTGTGACCTTGGCGATGATTGAGGCGCAGGCGATGCAAAAACACGTGGCGTCACCATGGATTACGCCCTGCTGGGGATACTTAAGGCCGGGAATGGGGTACCCGTCCACCATTACATAATCTACCGGGATCCCGAGTTTCTCTACGGCCTTCCTCATTGCGAGATACGATGCCCGGAGGATATTCATGCGGTCTATCAAGATGTGAGAGACAATTCCGATGCCAACGGCCTTGGCACTCTGAAGGATGAGTTCATAGGCACGCTCCCTCGCCAGGCTCGAAAGCTTCTTGGAGTCGTCGACGCCCGGGATAGTTATACCGGGTGGCATTACGACGGCGGCCGCAACGACGGGACCGGCCAGAGGACCGCGGCCCGCCTCGTCAACCCCGGCGATGGTCCTGTAGCCCAGGAGGTGCAGTTTCCTTTCTATCTGGCTCATCGTGCACGGGGGATTCAAGGTCAAGCGGGGTTTCAAGGGTAACCCTCCCGAGCTTTCCCTCGCGGAAATCCATGAGCACGGCCAGCGCTGCCCGGCTGAGGTCGACGCGGCCGCCCGGACCAAGGCACCCGCGCCTGCGCCCGATTTCTGACAAGGTCATGTCCCGGGGCAGGTCAAGGATATCAGGTCCATAGCGTGCAATCAGGCCCTCCGGGGCAGTGCCCTTGAGGATTCCGAGCAGCTCACCGGCAACAACTACCGTGTCGACGGCGTCGTCGGGAATGGCGCCGATGGCGCTCAGGTAAACGCGGGCGAGGCCATCGACATGATCCGGCCTGATCACGCCCGGGGTATCCAGCAGGGCTATCCTGTCGCCCACCATAACCCACTGCCTGCCCCGGGTGATGCCTGGACGGGCGCCGACTCGCGCCTTTTTCTCCCCGGCAAGCCTGTTGAGCAATGACGACTTGCCCACATTAGGTATCCCTGCCACCATGGCCCGGACCATCCCATGACCAACACCTGCACCCGCCCGCCAGCGCTTGCCCGCCCCCGCACGCGCAAGGGCCCCTCTCAGGGCCCCCACCCCATCGCCGGTCCGGCAGTTGACAGCAAAGGACTCGAGCCCCTCCCGGCGCATGGATTCCTGCCACATTCGTGTGCCTGTATTGCTGGCCAGGTCCGCCTTGGAGAGCACAACGAACCGCAGCTTGCTGGCGGCGATCCGGTCAAGGACTGGCATCGCACTTGTAAGCGGTATGCGGGCATCCCTGACCTCAATAACTACATCTACCTGACGGGCTAGCTCAGCAAGATCAACCATGGTCAATCAGGGCCGAGACAGGGTCCACTAGGGTCCTATTGGGGCGCGCCGCACAAGGCCTATCCTGGTGGGAGGCCAGTAGATCACAAAGGCCTGGCCTACCACATTCTTGATCGGCACAAACCCCACATCAGGATACCTCGAATCTTCGCTATTATTCCTGTTGTCGCCAAGCACAAAGACCCTGCCGTCCGGCACGATCTCCGGGCCCCAATCCCCGAGCGTCGAATCCAGTATATAAGGCTCGTCGAGGGGCTTCCCGTTCAAGATCACCTTGCCGTCCTTGACCGCCACGATGTCCCCGGCAATCCCGATCACCCGTTTGATAAACTTTCGCTTTGGGTTTGCCGGGAAACGGAACACGATGATCTGCCCTCGCTCCGGCTCGGAAAAACGGTAGATGAACTTATTCACCAAAAGGCGTTCACCGTTGTGCAGTGTCGGCTCCATTGAGCTGCCCTGCACCACGAACGACTGGGCCACGAAGGTGATTATGAAAGCTGCCAGGATGATTGCAATCAAAAACGCCTGGAGATATTCAAGCAACTCGGATTTTAGCGTGGTGCCGCCCCCTCGGACGTCGCCCCCGGGGACCCCTTCCATCGGCTCCGGCTGCGCGGGGCTGGTCGTGCCCGCGGACGGGGCTGCGCCCGCGGCGGGGGCGGCACCTGCGGCCTTAGTTACTCCTGCGGCAGGGGTTTCCCCCATGGCCTGAAGGACATCGTCAACCTCTTGGATGGGCTTGTCTTCGTCCATGACGCGGATCATCCTTGTTCTTCCCTGCGTTTCTCCCGTACCCGCGCGGCCTTACCGACTCGTTCTCTGAGGTAGTAGAGCTTTGCCCTGCGCACCCGGCCTTCCCGGATTACCTCTATCTTCTCGATGTTTGGCGAGTGCACGGGGAAAGTCCTCTCGACCCCGATCCCGGAAGACAGCTTCCTTACCGTAAAGGTCTCGGTCGCGCCCCTGCCCTTACGGCCGAGGACGATCCCGTCGAAGACCTGCGTCCGTTCGCGCCCGCCTTCGATGACCTTTACATGGACCCGCACGTTGTCCCCGGGGCCAAAATCGGGTATCCCCTGCTTCAGCTGGGATTTTTCTACGATATCTATCAGGTTCACTTTGCCCTAACCTCCCAACATCTCCCTTTCGATCTCCTTCAAGAGGGCGAGATCACCCGGCGATAGGTCGCGAGATTCGAGCAGATCAGGCCTCCTCATGAGCGTCCTCCTGAGGGATTCCTTTCGACGCCACAGCCTCACCTTCTCGTGATCGCCGCTCAGCAGCACCTCCGGGACCTTCATGCCGCGAAAGTCCTGGGGCCTGGTATACTGAGGATATTCGAGGAACCCGTCGCGAAATGATTCTTGCAGCGTGGATTCCTCGCTTATGACCCCCGGCAAGAGCCTGGCCACGGCATCGGTGAGGACCATGGCAGGCAGCTCGCCCCCGGTCAGTATATAATCACCTATCGATATCTCCTCATCCACAAGGTATTGCCTGATTCTCTCGTCGACTCCCTCATAATGCCCGCATATGATGATGATGTGCTCTAGTTTTGCCAGGCGCTCCACCAGAGCCTGGTCCAGCCGGCGGCCCTGGGGGCACATCAGGATGACCCAAGGCTGCACTCCCCGCTGCCGCGCCAGCTCCTTTACATGCTCAACCGCGAGGAAGACCGGCTCCGGCTTCATCACCATGCCCGGCCCACCGCCGAAAGGATAATCGTCGGTGGTCTTGTGCTTGTCAAGAGCAAAATCCCGGATGTTATGCACTTCTATTTGAAGTGCCCCGGATTCCTGGGCGCGCATGAGGATGCTTTCAGAGAAGGGCCCGCTGAACATGCCGGGAAAGATCGTCAGGATATCAATTCTCACGATCAACACCAGCTAGGTCTCTACAATCTCTACCATTACCCTCTTGCCACTGCGCGCCCCCACGGCCTTGACCAGTTGCCGCATGGCCTTTGCAGTCCTTCCCTGCTTTCCTATGACCTTGCCCATGTCTTCCGGGGCCACCCTCAATTCAATGACAGTGGCGTCCTCCTTCTCGACCTCATCCACCCTTACCTCGTCAGGCTTATCTACAAGAGATTTGGCCATGAACTCTACAAGCTCTTTCATCTATCCAGACCTCCGCTGATCCACGCGCTCCATGATGCCGGCTTGCGCGAGAATCGCCTTGACGGCATCAGACGGTAGCGCTCCCTTGGCTAGCCACCCGCGCGTCTTTTCCTCGTCAATCTTTATGGTAGCGGGGTTGGTCCCGGGGTTATAGTGCCCTAATAGCTCAATGAAACGCCCATCCCTCCGGCTCCTCGAATCTGCAACAACAACCCGATATGATGGCTGTTTTTTAGCGCCCATTCGCATCAACCGGATCCTCACTGCCATGTATTTCACCCCCTCTCGCCGGGACAGAAGGCAAGATCTCGCAGCGCTATCACCTGAGATATGGGATATCCAGGCGTATTCCCCTTCGTCCATATTTCTGCATGTCTCCCAGCTGCCCCATCAGCCGCTTCACCTGTTCGAACTGCTTTAAGAGCGAATTTACCTCCTGTATAGAGGTTCCGCTGCCCCGGGCAATCCGCCTGCGCCTGCTTCCGTCGATTATGGACGGATTCCGGCGTTCGCCGGGGGTCATCGAGCATACTATGGCTTCTATCCTTTGAAGCTGTTTTTCATCGACCTTCAGGTCCTTTAAGGCTTTCGAAGTCCCGAATCCAGGGATCATGGCCAGCAGCTGGTCCAGGGGCCCCATGCGGCGCACCTGTCTGAGTTGTTCCACGAAATCCTCAAGGCTGAATTCCCGTGAGGCCATTTTCTGGGCGAGCTTTTGCGCCTCGCCCACACTTATTGCGGCCTCAGCCTTCTCGATCAGGCTCTGGATATCCCCCATCCCCAGGATGCGGGATGCCATGCGATCTGGGTAAAACGGCTCGAGGGCATCGAGCTTTTCCCCGACGCCTACGAACTTGATAGGCTTGCCGGTGACTGCACGACAGGAAAGGGCCGCGCCGCCCCTTGCATCGCCGTCGAGTTTTGTCAAGATGACGCCATCGATGCCGATAGTCTCGTTGAATGCCTTTGCTACATTTACGGCATCCTGCCCGGTCATAGCGTCAACCACCAAGAGGACCTCGTGAGGCGTCACAGACTGCCGTATGTCACGCAGCTGGTCCATGAGCTCCTGGTCAATATGGAGACGGCCTGCCGTGTCGACAATCACCACATCGGCTGCTATGTCGGCCGCCCTGGATAACCCGGCCTTTGCGATCTTGTCAGGAGCAACCTTGTCTCCCATTGAAAAGACCGGAATATCGAGGCGCTGGCCGAGGACCTCCAGCTGGGTGATTGCGGCGGGTCGCTGGGTGTCGCACGCAACCATCATGGGGCGCCTCCCCTGCCCCTTCAGCATACGGGCAAGTTTCGCCGCCGTGGTGGTCTTGCCGGAGCCCTGAAGTCCAACCAGCATTATCACAGTTGGGGGGGTGGAGGCAAAAGCTATCCTGGCCTCCTTACCGCCCATGAGTGCTGTCAGACCTTCGAGCACGATCTTAACGACCTGCTGGGCGGGGGTCAGGCTCGTGAGGACCTCCTGTCCGATAGCCTTTTGCTTTATCTCAGAGATGAAATCCTTGACCACCTTAAAGTTGACGTCTGCCTCCAGGAGAGCAAGCCGGACCTCGCGGAGGGCTTCATCGACATCCTTTTCCGAGAGCTTTCCCTTGCCGCGAAGCCTTCTCAGGGCCTCCTGTAGCTTCGCTGTAAGGCTATCAAACATCCCACTCACCCCCTCTGCCTGTCTACCAGCATGGATGTTCCGATGGAGCAAGTTCCCATGAACAAACAGAGTATACAATCCCAGAGCTACAAAGTCAATAGACTAATTGGCGGCCCTGGCTAACCGGCAGTTCGTTACCAGCACACCGGACGCCCGCCCTGTAAGTGGTCGCCAGGCGGGACAGCCACTATTAGCCATCATTCAAAGAGGGCATTTACAAACATGACCGGGTCAAAAGGCTTCAGGTCCTCCGGCCCTTCTCCTATCCCTACGAGCTTGACCGGGATACCGAGCTCGTCCTTGATCGCCACCACTATCCCGCCCTTGGCAGTGCCGTCGAGCTTGGTGAGTGCTATCCCCGTAACCCCTATCTCCTGCGAGAAGACCTTGGCCTGCGAGATGGCATTCTGGCCGGTAGTGGCATCTATCACCAGCAGGACCTCGTGGGGAGCTCCCGGGAGATCCCTGGCAATCACCCTCTTGATCTTCTTCAATTCTTCCATGAGGTTAACCCGGGTATGAAGGCGCCCGGCGGTATCTACCAAGAGGTAGTCAACGCCCCTGGCCTTTGCCGCCTGCACGGCGTCGTAGGCGACTGCGGCAGGGTCCCCTCCCTCCTCGTGGCTTACCACCATAGCGCCGACCTTCTTGCCCCATGCCTCCAGTTGCTGGATGGCGGCCGCCCTGAAAGTATCCGCCGCGGCCATCATCACCTTGTGACCCCGGGTCCGGTAGTGAAAGGCAAGCTTGGCAACTGTGGTGGTCTTGCCGGTCCCGTTTACTCCGACGAACATGATTACCGTAGGTGTCCCGGGCTCAGCACGGGTGATCTCGGCATTCCCCTGTCCCAATATCTCCAGGAGGTCATTCTTGATTATATCATTGACCCGGGTGCCGTTGCCCGACCTTTTCACTTCATCCCGCAATTTCTCGACCAGTTGGCTTGCTCGCACGGCGCCTATATCCGCCTCGATCAGTATTTCCTCTATCTGGTCCAGGGTGTCCTGGTCGAGTCTGGCCCTCCCGCCCACCAGTAAGTTTATGCGGCCCACGAGTCCGTCCCGGGTCCTTGCAAGCCCCTCTTTCAACCGGGAAAAGATGCCGGTACGTTGCTGTTTTCCCTGATCCATAGCCCTGGTCTCCTCGCTGCAAATTGTGCTGCCTGCCATGCATCATGTTTCTCATAAGGCCTCCTGACCGGCCTCTCGATCTTGCAGGCTTATCGAGATAACCTTGGAGATGCCCGACTCTTCCATGGTCACGCCATATATGACCTCGGCAGTCTCCATTGTGGTCTTGCGGTGCGTGACGACGATAAACTGCGATCGTGCTGACAATTCCCGCAAGAGTTCGGCGAAGCGGCGGAGGTTGGCCTCGTCGAGAGCCGCATCAGTCTCGTCGAGGATGGCAACCGGGGCAGGCCTGACCTTCAGGATGGCAAATATCAGGCTTATTGCCAAGAGCGCTCGCTCGCCACCTGACAGGAGCGACATGGTCTCGAGGCGCTTGCCCGGAGGCTGGGCGACTATTCTGATCTCCGTCTCCAGAGGGTTGGCGGGGTCCTCCAGCTGGAGGTCAGCATGCCCGCCGCCGAATAGCCGCGTGAATACCTCCCTGAATTCCCGGCGGATGTCGAGGAAGGTGTTACGAAACCTGGCAGCCGATATACGGTCTATGACATCCAGGGTCTTGGTGACCCACTCGACCGCGCCGGAGATATCTCCATAATCTCGTGAAAGGGCACCAAACCGGGAGAGGAGCGCGGCATGTTCCTCGATTGCGCCCATATCAACGGGACCAATCTCCTCGAGTTGTGCCCTGAGCCTGGAAACTCTCCTCTGGACTTCCTGGCGGTCCACCTGGAGAAGCCCGCGGGCCATAGCATCATCTCGGGTTACCCCGTAAGATTCGAGAAGGCGTTCCTCCACCTGTGACAGGTTAGCCTTGAGCCTGGTGCTCTCGAGTTCGGACTCATGCAGCTTCGTCCTTATGGCTTCAAGCTCACGGTGAAGGTCGTTATATTCGGACTCAACCTGCCTGACCCGCGCCTCGCAACTGCTCAAGGCGGAAGCGGTTTCCTGTAATTGCGTCGTGATTTCCCGGGTTCTCGATGAGAGCCTCTCGTAGGTTTCCGCCGCCACCCGTTCTTTTCCCTTCGTTTCTTCTATCTTTGCCTTGAGCCCGCCGGCTTCCCGTTCAGCCTTTTCTATGGAAAGAGAGACCTCTTTCAACGTCTCCTCGAGCCTGCGTATGGTATCAGAGAGCCCGGCCTTTTCCTGGGAGAGCCGAGCTACCTCCACACGCGCCTCAGTAGCTCGGGCATCCATCTCCGAGAGTTCTTTCTGCTTAAGGCTTTCCTCTTGTGTCAGGCTTATGACAGCCTCTTCACACCTTGCCCGCTGGGCGACGAGCTGTTCCAACTCCGCGGTGAGCTCCGCCTCGCGTCTGTCCTCGCAAAGAGACCTCTCTTTCCCCTCACCGAGTTCTTGCCCCAGAGCACAAAGTGCCCTGTCAACCCGCTCAAGGTCTCTCCTGAGTTGTGCCCTCCGCGACTCCAGCCGCACAACCTCCTCCCTCAACTGGCCCCGCCTCGCCTCCAGCACGCTGATACGAGACCGGACGGAGTCAAGCCGCGCCGTAATGTCCCTTTCTTCCGCCTCGAGTTCCTTCAGCGACTGCTCCCTCCTGGCCATCTCCGACAGCCTGACTTTGAGCGCCCTCTGACGGTGGAATATCCCCTCCGCGCCGGTCTTAGTATGCCCTCCGCTAATTGCGCCTCCTGCATGGATAACGTCCCCGTCCAGGGTGACTATTTTGAGCCTTGATCCTGTATGTCGTGCACAGGCGATAGCCGCGTTGAGGTCTCTTGCAACGAGCACCCTGCCCAGGAGGTAATCACGGATGCAGGCGTGCTCTTCCCGGCAGTCCACCAGCGATGAAGCACAGGCGATGATGCCGGGGATGTCCAGGGCGCTTAGGTCATGGCCGGAAAGCGCCTGAGGGCGTACTAAGTCGAGGGGAAGAAACGTGGCCCTCCCCGCGGAGTGGGAGCGAAGGTAGTCGATGGCCTCCCTGGCATTTTCGGCGGATGCCACCACAATATTCTCGACGGCCCTTCCCAGGGCGGCCTCTATCGCCGCTTCATACCCTTCCTTGACTCTGAGGATTTCGCCTACAGGGCCCACGATGCCGGTGAGAGTGCCACGGGCCGCTAGTGCAAGGACCGTGCGCGCGCCGGCAGAATAGCTGTCATAACGCGCAATGGCATCCCTCAGGACCTTGATTTCCGATTTCATTGCGGCTATATCGCTCAAGACGGACTGTCTCCTGGCCCCGAAGGCCGCCTTGCGACCTGCCTCTTGCTCCTCGAGAGACCGGGCGTTTACTAGGGCATTCTCTATCTCGTCCAGTTCGCCCTTGAGCCTTGCACAGGATTCCCCGAGAGACGAGGCCTCAGACTCGAGAGAGGACCTTTCGGCTGAGAGCCGGCTATATTCCTGGCTTGCGCGGTCGTAGGTCCGGTGCAGGGACTCCCGGGCCGCCTTGATGGCCATGAGATCGTTCTTTATCTCGGAGATCCTGGAAAGTACCTCGATGACATCGGTCTTTGCCGCTTCCTTGCGCGCCGAGAGGTCGGATATGGCGTCCATGAGCCTGGCCCGGCCAGCCTCCAGGAGTCCCAGCGCCTTCTCCTCTTGCTCGAGCCTGGAGGAAGCCGCCTTGATCCGCTCCCTGCAAGCGTTTAATTCCAGCAAGACGGCGTCATACTTCCTCCTGTTTTCGTCCAGCGCCGCCTCGAGATTGGAGAGGCTCTCTCTGAAGGAATGTAGCCGCTCCTCATATATCCTCATGTCGCCCGCAGCCCTTTCCAGGGCGGAGCTGGTATCTACAAGCTCCCTCTGGAGCGACTCCCTCCTCTGGCCCAATGTCTCCAGCTCTTGTCTTGCCGCCTCACGGCATTCGCGGGCCTCCTGGAGCCCGGCCTCAGTTGCCAGGGCCGCATCTCTAAGCTCCCGGGCCCTTGCAAGGCTGGCCTCATACGCCTCGACGGCCCTGATAAGGCTGTCGGCATACATGGATATCTCGAGGGAGTCAAGCTCGGCCTTGTACCTGGCGAACCGGTTCGCCGCCTCCGCCTTACTTGCCAGAGGTCCCAGCTGGCGTTCGATCTCCCCGAGGATGTCGAGAATGCGAGTGAGGCTGACCTTTACCTCGCCCAGCCTTTTTGCTGCCTCGCTCCTTTTAAGTCGCGACCTGGCAATGCCGCAGGCTTCCTCAAAAAAGGCCCTCCGATCTTCGGGCCTCGAGCTCAATATCGCGTCTATCTTGCCCTGTTCGACCACAGAATAGCCGTCCCTGCCGAGCCCGGTGCCGGCGAGGAGGCGCTGGATGTCGCGCAGTTTACAGGGTATCTTGTTTATAAAATATTCACTCTCACCGGACCGGTATACCCTGCGGGTTATGGCTATCTCACTGAAGTCAATGGGCACCCTGCCGGGGGTGTTGTCAAGTATGACAGTGACCTCTGCAATCCCCAGTCCTTTCCTGCCGTCACTGCCCGCGAAGATCACGTCCTCCATCCGGGTTCCCCGGATGAGCCGGGCACTATCCGCCCCAAGCGCCCACCTGATGGCGTCAGCGATGTTGCTCTTGCCGCTCCCGTTGGGACCGACAATTGCAGTAAGCCAGGGCCCCAGCTCAAGCTCGACGCGGTTGGCAAAGGACTTGAATCCGAATATTTCCAGCTTCTTTATGTACAATATCTCTCCCCCCGCAAAGCCCCCGGGGACACAAGACATCCCGAGACGCAGGCTCCGGGACACAAGGCACCCCGGGATACAAGCCCCCGGGTGCAGGCCCCGGGGCAGGGCCATGCGGATACGCGGAGGCACCTTCAAAACCCTGGATACCGCACCTGTATTGTAGCATAGGACCCCATAAAAGGAAACACCCCCTGCGGCTGGGCCCCTGCGGGTGGACGGGCGGCATGCGCGCGGTGGGTGAGGATACAGCGATTCGATTATATAGCCGCCCCCCGTTACCGCGACGCAGTTCCCTGAGTGCCCATCGGGGGACCTTCCGGGAGTCACGAGGTCACAGGGTAACTCTCACCTTCAGGTAGAGGTCCTGACGCTTTCTGACCCTGTCCGGGACCTCGTGGCTGACAAGGGAACCGTACCTGTTCATGATTCGACTCAGTTTCGCCCGGGCGCGGGTCCTGGCATTGTCAATCGACTTTACGTCAACCCCTACCTTTCGCTGGATCTCCCGGAGTGAAAAGCCCTTGAGGAGCAGTACCACCACTGCGTATTCAAACATCGAGAGGTGGTTATGTAAAACCTGGCGGAGCCTCTGGCTTGTCCATTTCTCCTCATATTCCTCGACAGGATCCAGCTGCGAGCTGCTGAGAAGGTCCATCACGGTCCGGCCCTCGTCTCCATCGATATATGACTGGAGCGATATAGCGCCCGTCAGGGCCCTGTGCTTGCTGTTGTTGGCCCGGCGTATATAGTTATATATCTTTCGGACAACGCAGAGATAAGCAAAGGAGCTAAACTTGACTTTATCCTGCCCGCAATCGTATTCGTTTACAGCGTCAAGCAGCCCTATCAGGCCCTCCTGGACCATGTCTTCGGCCTCTGGTGAGCCATAGGGGCAGTAGCCCGTCACTATGTGCCTTACCATCGGCATGTACTTCTTTACCAGGGTCTCCTTAGCTTGCTCATTCCCCTGCCGTGCCCTGGTCAAGAGCTCGACGTCCCTTTCCTGGTTAGTCACGCTTATCCCTCCCGGAGGCGAAACGTGGTCAAGCCTTTCCCTAAATGTATATTTGCAACCCCCGGGATATATTCACACCTGGCGGATATACTCGAACGGAACAAAAGAGCCCGTCCCTCCAGGGGAAACCCCGGGCAACGGGCAGGGCGCGCGTGCAAGGACCCGGCACGGCAGATATGTCAAGCGGTGTGAAGCCTAACGAGGTTCAACGATAAACTTGATTGCCGTCCTCTCCTCCCCATCGATCTGGATCTCGGCAAACGCAGGAATGGCAACGAGGTCGATCCCGTTGGGTGCGACAAAACCCCTTGTGATCGCGATGGCTTTTATGGCCTGATTTACTGCTCCCGCCCCCACAGCCTGGACTTCGGCGGAACCCCTTTCCCTGACCACGGCGGCAAGGGCACCCGCAACAGATTTGGGTTTGGATTGAGCTGATACCTTTAGTACCTCCATTCGCCTATCCCCCCTAAGGCTTCAGGGTTCCATCTGGGCTATCTCCTTCTATGTACTATTCAACGTTTTCCCATTTTGTCCTTCAATATACAGAATTTCTCGGATCTTGACGCACTAACGAAATATACCGATTTCCCACAGCCGGGCAATGGCCTCTCCGGCTGCATTCTCCTCGGCTTCTTTCTTGCTCTTGCCCGTGCCTTCGCCCAGTATCACTTCCCCCAGCATGGCCCTTACCTTGAAGACCTTGGCGTGGTCGGGTCCGTGCTGTGAGATGCACTCGTAGGTAGGGACGCGCCTCCGCTCTCGTTGGAGTATCTCTTGCAGCTTTGTCTTATTGGTTTTCCATGGTTTTACGCGAGTGGGGGATGGCAACTCCGGGGCAAGTTCACGCCTCACAAAGAGGCTTGCTACGTCAAACCCCCTGTCTAAATAGACAGCGCCCAGGATGGCCTCAAAAAGGTCGGCGAGTATCGAGGGTTGCTGGCGGCCTCCGGCAAGCTCGAGGCCTTTGCCGATGCGAAGGAAGCTACCGAGCCCCATCCGGGAGGCCACGCGGGACAAGGTAGCCTCGCTTGCCCCAAAAGCTACCAGGCTCGACAGCTCACCCTCATCGGCCTCCGGGTAGCTCTCGAATACGTAGTCGCAGAGGGCGAGCTTCAGCACTGCATCGCCCAGGAATTCGAGACGCTCATTGTCGCAAGAGCCGGCTGGCCCCTCGTAGGAGCTATGAGTTATGGCGCGCAGCAGTAAATCCTTGGCCTTGAATGAGACCCCGAGAGCTTTCTCAAGCTCACCGAGATCAGGTTCCACCAAGCTTCAACCTCCCATCCCGTAAGCCGCCTTCGCGGGGTTTGCCTGGCTCCCGCCGCAGGATGCCGCCCGGCGGCTCACTGGGGATCAAATCCGTCAAGTCTCTCAAGGTTCGAACCTCTTCATCACGATAACAGCGTTATGTCCGCCGAACCCAAAGGAGTTAGACATCGCCACCCTTACGTCGGCCTTGACCGCCGAATTTGGCACGTAGTCGAGGTCGAGTTCGGGGTCAGGTGTCTCATAGTTTATGGTGGGCGGGACGATTCCCGTGGCTATCGCGAACACGCAGGCGATTGCCTCCACGGCCCCCGCAGCGCCTAGGAGGTGGCCCGTCATGCCCTTGGTCGAACTGACTTTCAACTTGTATGCATGGCTTCCGAACACGCGCTTGATGGCCAGGGTCTCGCAGCGGTCGTTAAGGACCGTGGAAGTGCCATGGGCGTTTATATAATCTACATCCGTCGGGGTGAGGCCGGCATCACGCAGGGCAAGCGCCATCGCCCTCGCCGGCTGTTCTCCTGTTGGGTCAGGTTCAACTATATGGTGAGCATCACAGGTCTGCCCGTAACCGGCCATCTCCGCATAGATGTTTGCATTGCGTGAAAGAGCATGTTCTAAGGATTCCATTACGATGGCCCCTGCCCCTTCGCCCATCACGAAGCCATCCCTGTCTTTGTCAAAAGGCCTCATGGCGCGGGTGGGGTCATCATTGCGCCGCGACATGGCGCGGAGGGCGCAGAAGCCCGCAAATCCTAGCGGCGTGACCGCTGCTTCTGTCCCCCCCGCGATCATGACGTCGGCTTCGCCGCGAGCGATGATGCGGAAAGCCTCGCCTATAGCGTGCGTAGATGCCGCGCATGCCGTGGTAAGAGTGATATTGGGACCCCGCAGGTTGAGAGAAATGGCGACCTGTCCCGAGGACATATTGGAAATCATCATGGGGACAAAGAACGGGCTCACCCTCCGGGGGCCTTCAACATGGAGGCCCTTTGCTTGCTCCTCGAGGGTTCTGATGCCCCCGATCCCGCACCCCATGACTACACCGGCCCTGTCTCTCAGCTCCGGGCTTATGGTGAGACCTGCGTCTTCTACTGCCTGCCTTGCGCTGGCAACGGCAAACTGGGCGAAGCGATCCATTCTATAGGCCTCGCGCGGGCCCATGTAGGCCTCGGGATCAAAGCCCTTTACCTCGCCCGCCATCTGCGTTCGAAAAGGGGAGGCGTCGAAGCTCGTAACCCTGTCTATTCCATTCTTGCCACGAGACAGGGCATCAAAATAGGCTTGCCTCCCGATACCTATCGGGCTTACGACGCCGATACCGGTGATCACCACTCTACGGCTCAATTCCCTCACCCCAGAAACAGTCGCGCTTACTCCTGGTCCTCCAGGTGCTCGCGGATATAACTGACTATATCCCCAACCGTCGTATCCTCGGCTATTTCCACGTCTAGCGTGCCGAGGTTATACTCGCGATCGAGCTCATCCGCAATGCTCATCCGCGTGGCTGAATCAGCATATAGGTCGTTCATTGTGGCATCAAGCGTCACCAACGACTCATCGACTCTAGCCTCACGCACGATTATCTTCTTCACCTTATCGTAAATCTCTTGACTCATGGCGTCGAGTTCCTCCTCCACAAGAGTCACCCCCTTTCCGGTGCCCCTCGAGTATTACATGGTCATCCCGCCATCGACGCAGATAACCTGCCCGGTTATGTACGACGCATCGTCAGATGCCAGGAATACCGCCACCCTGGCGACCTCCTCGGGAGTACCCGGCCGCCCCAGTGGTACAAGGCTCAAGAGCGCAGTCTTGGAAGCCTCTGGCAGCCTTTCGGTCATTTGCGTAGCGATGAAACCCGGCGCAATCGCATTTACCGTTACCCCGCGCCCTGCAAACTCACGCGCCGCGGTCTTGGTCAGGCCGATGATCCCCGCCTTGGACGACGAGTAGTTTGCCTGGCCTGGATTCCCCCTAAGTCCGACAACAGACGAGATGTTTATGATCCTCCCGGCCCTCTGCCTGAACATCTGGTGGCCGATGATCTTGGTTGTGAGGAATGCCCCCTTGAGGTTGACATCCATGACCTCCAGCCATTCATCCTCGGTCATCCTGAAGATGAAGTTATCCCTCGTTATCCCCGCATTATTGACCAGTATGTCCACCGACCCAAATCGCTCAAGGGCGGCGCGGAGCACAGCCTGTATCTCGTCGGCGTTCCTCACATCCGCCTTCATGGCAAGGGCCTGCCCGCCACCCTCGACTATGCGCCTGGCTACATCCTCCGCCCCTGCCACATCGGTATTTCCCAGGGCAATGACACCGGCACCCTCCGATGCCATGGCAAGCGCCACGGCCCTACCAATCCCCTTTGACGCCCCGGTTATGATGGCAACCCTGCCTGCCAGCTTCATACTATAGGACCTCCCTCAGAAACTCAAGTGCGGCCTTGCCACCCTTACAGGGATCGAGGGAAAACACGCTTGAGTTTTCTATGGTTCTTTTCGTAAATCCGCTCAAGACTTGGCCTGGCCCCACCTCTACAAAGACCTCCACCCCTTCGGCAGAAAGCAACCTGAGCACCTCGGTAAACCTCACCGGGCTTGCCACCTGGCGTGCAAGGTAGCGGCGTATCTCCAGGGGGTCCTGCAGATATCTAGCCTCAGTATCGGCGACAAAAGGTACCCGGGGACGTGAAATGACGACGCCTTCGAGGAAATCCAAGAGTGGGGCCTCAACGCCTGCCATGAGGCTCGAATGAAACGGGCCGCTCACAGGCAGGAAAACTGCTCTCCTTGCCCCGAGTCCTTTTGCCTCCTGGACGGCATTCTCGACAGCCTCTCGCTCCCCGGAGATCACGACCTGGTCCGGTCCGTTGAAGTTCGCGGGCGCGACGACGCCCAACCGGCTCGCCCTCTCACAGGCCAAGCTCACGGCCCCGGCATCGAGGCCTATAATGGCCGCCATGGCTCCGAGACCCGGCTCCACGGCATCCTGCATCAGGCGACCACGCCTCCTCACGACCTTGACTGCATCCGAGAAATCCATGCTCCCGGCCGCCACCAGTGCTCCATAGGTGCCGAGGCTGTGGCCCGTCACGACGTCTGCCTGGATACCCTCATGCTCGAGCGTCCTGAGGATGGCGATGCTCATTGTAAGTATGGCGGGCTGTGTGTTGTAAGTAAGGTTTAAGGCGCTCTCCGGGCCGGAAAATATGATTTCCGACAGGGCAAAGCCCAGAACCTCGTCCGCTTCATCAAATACCGCCCGCGCATCTGCGCTCTCCTCGTAAAGAGACCGCCCCATTCCCACATACTGCGATCCTTGTCCCGGGAAAAGGAATGCTACTTTTCTCCTCACACGAAACCTCCTTGACGTTGCACCAAAGGGCTATCCATTACTTGAGCCTGTCCTTGCACCACCTTATGACGGTCGATCCCCAGGTGAGCCCGGCCCCGAATGCGGTCAGGAGGATGAGGTCACCATCCTTCACCCTGCCTTCTCGCACCGCCTCATCGAGGGCGATCGGGATGGAAGCGGCAGATGTATTGCCGTAGCGTTCTACATTGGAATACACCTTGTCCTGGGCCCCGAGCCTCTCAGCGGCTATATCCATTAGCCTGCGGTTTGCTTGGTGGGGGATAAAAAGGCTTAAGTCTTCGGCCGTAACCCCGGCTGCCTCCAGGGCCTGCCGCGAGGCATCGGCCAGGATCCTCACGGCGAATTTATACACCTGGTTGCCTTCCATGTGAATGTAGTGGAGGCGGCCCGCCACAGTATCCTGGGAGGCAGGAAGGAGAGACCCACCCGCTGGTAATTTGAGCATATCTCCGCGGCTGCCATCGGCGCCGATGACGGCGGAGATTATGCCATCGCCCCCGCCGGCCGGGCGCAAGACGCAGGCTCCGGCACCGTCCCCAAAAAGGACGCACGTATTGCGGTGGGACCAGTCCACTATTCGCGAGAGGACCTCCGCACCAATGACCAGGACGGTGTCATAGGTGCCGGCACTTATGAATTGGGCCCCCGTTACGAGACCATAGATAAACCCGGAGCACCCGGCGGAGATGTCAAAGGCGGCCGCCTTGCCGGCTCCAAGCTTGGCCTGGACGATGCAGGAGGCGGACGGGAAGATCATATCAGGGGTTACGGTTGCTACAATTATCAGGTCCACATCCTCCGGCGCGATGCCTGCGTCCTCAAGGGCGCGCCTCGCTGCAAGCTCTGCGAGGTCGGAAGTTGCGACCCCATGAGGGGCGATGCGCCTTTCGCGAATCCCCGTCCTCTCGACGATCCACTGGTCGCTTGTATCAACCATTTTCTCGAGATCAAAATTGGTAAGGACCTTCTCCGGGACAGCGCTCCCGATACCGGCCACGCCGGCGCCCCGCCCCCTCACCTCAGCAGTCGTCCCATTCGTTGTAACTACCATGCTGTATCACCTGGTTTCATGAATTCTCCCCGTGGCGCTGGCTCCGGGAGCCCCGCCACGCCATCCCGGATCTCCTCTACCACGCGGGCGGTCACGGCATCTACCGCTACCTTGATGGAGTTCCTTACGGCCCTGGCCCTGGACCTGCCGTGGGCGATGATTACAACGCCATTTACGCCGAGAAGCGGCGCGCCGCCGTATTCAGCGTAGTCCATCTTCTTTTTCAGCGTTTTCAAAGCCGGCATCATGAGGAGGCCGCCCAGCCTGGTAAGTACCCCTGACTCTATGCCTTCCTTGAGCATAGAGATGATGGCGCCGCCCAACCCTTCCGCGAGCTTGAGGACGACGTTTCCGGTAAACCCGTCTGTCACCACCACGTCGGCCCCACCCAAAGGGATGTCCTTACCCTCGATGTTGCCTATGAAGTTGAGTCTGCTGGATTTGAGGAGATGAAAGGCCTCGTACACGAGCTCGTTGCCCTTCCCTTCCTCTTCGCCGTTGCTCAGGAGCGCGACCCTGGGGTTTTTTATACCGAGGACCCTTTTGGCATAGAGATCCCCCATGAGCCCGAACGAAAGGAGGTGATGCGGCCTCGGGTCGACGTTCGCCCCTGCATCGATCAAGAAGCAGGCTCCGGAGACGGTCGGAAAGACGGTGCCGATAGCGGGGCGGTCGATGCCGGGGATACGCTTTATTCGTAATAAAGCGCCGGCGAAAGCGGCCCCCGTATTGCCTGCCGAGACGACGGCATCGGCCTCTCCCCCGGCCACCAGCCCGCACGCTACGAGGATGGAAGAGTCCCGGTAATGCCGGAGGGCTTCTGCGGGGTGATGTTCGTCCATCGGGACCACCTGTGACGCATGGACGATACTGAGTCGCCCGCGCCCCGTAGCCTTACGGTCATCGGCACCATGACTCCCGGGATCCAGCGAGGCAAGCTCCCTTGCGAGGCGGTCCCTGTCTCCCACCAGGACGACATCGCAGCCAAAGTCCGTTGCGGCAGAAAATGAGCCAAGAACGATCTCGTGTGGAGCGAAATCACCGCCCATAGCGTCTACAGCTATTCTCATTCCGGCCCCTCCTTGCCCTCCGGGGAGATATCCCGCATGACATCGAATACGACAAAATCCCCCGAGAATACCTCGGTCTTTGCAACGCTGGTAACAACATGCACCCCGTACTTGCCGTTATCCTTCGATACGACACGTGCCCTTGCTACCAGCCTGTCTCCTGCGTAAACGGGCCGCTTAAACCTGATGGTTGCCGACCCGGTCAGGGCTACCTTTGCGTCGATCACGGCAACCGCCAGCGAATTGGCCTGAGCGAAGATATGATGGCCCCTCACGATACGCGTCCTCTTAAAGCTCATCTCCGGAGTGGTGTCGAGTATGGACATGCCTTCCTCCCCGAGCTTGAGGCTTATGAGCTCTCCTACCAGCTCGCCGGTCTCGATAGCCTTGACCTTGGAGTAGGCATCTCGTGCGAGCCTTCTTATACGTTCGCGGGCCTCCGGGATGCCCAGCTCGAGCCTGTCGAGGCGCACCGTCTGCACGCTGACGCCCAGCTTTCGGGCCAGCTCCCTGTCAGTTACGAATGGGTCATCGGATATGGCCCTGGCCAGGGCCTCCTGGCGCCTGGCCTTTTCAGGCCGGCGCATGCGTCTTTGACTGTCCAAAGACACTACCCCGCAATTTTACCACCAGGTATTATAACCTGATACTAAATATACCGCATATTCCGCGCCGGCGCAAGGGCAATAAAAAAGGGAGGCGTGGGAAACGCCACCCATTTCCGTAACCGCCAGGTCACTTGGCCTTTGCAGCTGCCTCCTCGACCTTGATTACCTCACGCCCATTATAATAACCGCATTCAAGGCATACCCTGTGCGGCAGCTTTGGCGCATGACACCTCGGGCACTCGGCGAGCTTAGGGGCTTCGATCTTCCAGTTAGCGCGCCGTTTGCGGGTCCGGGACTTGCCAAATCGTCCTTTGGGGTTTGCCATCTTGACACCTCCTCATCGCCGAGCGCAAAGAATCAATCTTCATGCTCCGGTATTTGCATCTTCTCCAATAGTCCTGCAAAGGGGGCCATTCTGACGTCAGGGCTGTCAGGGCGGCAATTGCAGGGACCCAGATTGAGATCCTTGCCGCATCGAGGGCACAGGCCCTTGCACTCCTCCCTGCATATGACCTTCATAGGCAGCGAGAGAGTTAAGGCTTCCTCTACCACAGGCCGCAACTGGATATGGTTTCCGCAAAAAGTCCTGGCCGTCCCGTCCTCTGTCCACTCGCCGGCCGTCCCGTCCGGCTCCGCGCCTTCGCGGCCCGGGCGCCCGCAGCCATCCCCCGCGGGGCCGCCTGAACTCTCGCGCGGCCTGAATGCCCTCTTGAATTCCTCCTCGAAATCGGCCTTCACCGGTAGTTCAAAGGCAGTAAGGCACCTGTCGCATGTAACCGGCACACGAGCCCTTACGCTGCCCCGCACCAGGATTACCCCGCCGCCGGTATTGGTGGCTTCTACATCGATATCCGCGGGATCTTTGAGCCTTACATCTCTACCACCTGCGAGAAGCACACCCGGCATCTCGACAAGGTGGTATCGGGCTTTCTTGCCTTTCTCATCCAGAATCGGGGAAACATCTATTCTCACCTGTCACACCTCGGGCCCCGGGGCCACCGGGTTCCATTATAGAGATACCCTTGCCCAGTGTCAATAATGATCAGTGTCAATCAATGATCAATAATGCTTGCCGATCCTGGCAGCCAGGCGGACCATCCTCTGGTGTTCGGGGTCGACACGGCCGGAGCTGTGTATCCTGCTCCCGAGGAAGTGAATACAGAAATGGCCATCGAAGCCGTTCCCCTGGATCTCATCATTGCCGTGAGGCATTCCGTTCATGGAAGCGGCGATCCGGCGCGACCCGACCTCCAAGATGACCGCCCTCCTGTCCCAGCTCCACCCGCCGCCGTAGATTCGCTTTAGGATAACCGTATCCTCCTTGGTCAGGGGCTCCGAATCGGCATGATAGTGGCCGCCGCGTCGCCTCACCTTGAACCTCAGGCCGGTCTCTATGTCAATGACCGTAGCTATACCGGTATAGAGGCGATTGACTGTAGACCACGATACCAGCTCAACCTCGCCTGCCGTGTCCTCACGCGTTCCGGCAGGGATCGCCGGTCTCCCGCCGCGGCTGACTTGCAGCTCCTTTTCCAGGCGCGACCATGTGTTCAAGCCCACAACCCCATCCACTGTGAGCTTGAAGGCCTCCTGGAATTCCCTCACGGCCCTTTCTGTAGCCGTCCCGAAATGCCCGTCCACCCGGCCGGCATCAAACCCGAGCGCTTTGAGCTTGCGCTGGAGCTCCTTCACCACCTCACCCCTGGCCCCGGGGCCTATAGTGGGCCTGGACGTGGACCCAGCGGCAAAAGCAACGCCGCAGGCACAGGCCCCGGTAACAAAGAGCCCGGCAAGCATAAACACGAGGCTTAAGGCAAGGCGCACGTGTCTTATGGAGTTACCTCTAGCCAAACCCCCCTCCTCCCTCCGCCGAGGTTCAATCCCTTACGTTTCCGCCCCTACATAGATTCACCATCGCCCCGGGTTTTCCTCCCCGGTATCTCATCCAAAAATTTCAAAGCGTCGTCCAGCGAACCAATCGGCACAATCTTGATCCGTGCGCCGGCCTCCCTCGCCTCCGCTGAATTCTGCCGTGGTACGAGGAAATATTCCGCCCCGGCCCTCTCTGCGGCCTTGACTTTTTGTCTCACACCGGCTATGGGCCCTACCCTCCCGTCAATGTCAAGGGTACCTGTCCCGGCTATCACATGCCCCTTCGTCAGGTCCCGGGCCGTAAGCTGGTCGAGGACTTCCAGGCAAAACATGATGCCAGCAGAGGAGCCCCGGATATCCAGGGCATCCATTTTTATCTTTACCGGAAATTCATACTTGATGTAAGGCGAGATCAAGACACCAATGGCTGCCTTCATCCTATCCTCCCGCCGGGGGATGGTAGCCACCCTCGTAGTAATGACCCGGCCTTCCCTGACTAAGGTTAGCATCACGTCCTGTCCTACCTTTCGGTCCTGAATGATATCGATGGCTTCCTGGGCGGTGCGGACGCGCTTTGCATCTACAGCCAGGATGATGTCGCCCGCCATAACCTTATCCTTGGCGGGACTGCCGGGGAGGAGGTCCTCGACTTTGACCTGTGCCTCCATCTTGACAGAGTACCCTAACCGCTTCAGCGCGACAGCCTGTGCAATCATCTGGCTTTCTTCCATGAGGTTTTTCATTATCCGGAGGTATCTCTCCATATCGATGCCCGGTGGTATTTCCTGGGACTTTGGCACGATGTCGGTAGCGGGGGAGAAGGCGGCATATATCAGGGATATTGGGGTCGCAGGCTGGCTCGAAACAGAGGTGAGAAGGAATTTTCCGGCTGAATCCTTGATGCCCTCTTCAACTGTCACTATTTTGCTGAGATCAAGGGTCAGGCCCGGCATCAGCACTAGGTAGTACCTGTAAAGGAATGACTGGGCTGACGCCCCCAGGATGACAGCCAGGAGGGCAAAGAAGAGGACCTGTCTCTTGACCCGGGCCGGGACCGATCGTCTCATGAGGGTTCATTCACCCCGATTTCCTCGAGAATTCGCGGGAGTGCCTCGCGGGTAGCCTCCTCTCCTCTCTTGATCAGCTCGGGCGCCATGTCCAGGCGGGTGGGACCTATGTCGCCTACGTCCGGCGAGATCACGATGTCCGCCTCGACGATCTTGCCCTTTAGGATCTCCATCTCCATGAGCTCGATTGCGGTGGTTATCACGTCAAATATGTTCTCAACCCTGACCCTGGCCCGCCCGGCCCTTCCGGTGAGGTTACACGCGATCACGTAGTCGGCCCCCATAGCACGCACCGCGTTTACCGGCACCCGGTTGAGGACGGCGCCATCCACCAGGAGTCTCCCGCCCAGGCGCACAGGCACAGCAATGCCCGGGATACTTATGCTGGCCCTTATGGCCTCGGCCACCGGGCCTTCCCTTAAGACAACCTCCGTGCCTTCCTCAAGGTCGCAGGCAACGGCGGCAAAGGGGATGGCAAGCTCGGCAAATGTCTTGTCGTGAGTAAGGAGACGGAGAAACTCCTTTATCTTCTCGCCACTTACGAGCCCCAACCTTGGGACACAGAGGTCCACCAGGATGTCCCATTTGATATGGCAGGCCAGCCTCTCCATGAGGTTGAGGTTGAGGGTCGCCGCGTAGATGCCACCAATCACCGCCCCGGCACTGGTGCCCGCAATACAGTCTATGGGCACACCAGCCTCCGTGAGCACTTTCAGGACGCCAATGTGGGCAATTCCGCGCGCCGAACCTGCACTTAGTGCGATGCCTACGCGGCCTACCCTCGCCAGCGATGCCATAACCTCACCGCGCTTTTGCAAGCATAAAGGCCCCTTACCGGTAGACAGGCGTACACCAGTGACGATACCTGGGCAGCCTGCCGTGGACTGCATCATCGTAAAGCGCCTGGAGCTTCCTCGTAATCGGACCAACCCCGCCGTCACCCACAATCCTGTGGTCGACTTCGGATATGGGCGATATCTGGGCGCCGGTCCCACACAGGAAACACTCGTCCGCCGTATACAGCTCCGTCCTGTCAATGCGGCGCTCTATTGTCTCAATGCCCAGCTCATTCCTGGCGAGCTCAATCAAGGTCGCACGGGTGATCCCCTCGAGGATATCCTCCGTGGTGGGCGTCGTGACTAGCTTGCCGCATTTGACGAGAAAGAGGTTTTCGGCGCTGCCCTCTGCCACATGGCCATCACCTGACAGGAAAATGGCCTCATCGTAGCCGTTCTGGAGAGCCTCGCTCTTGGCAAGGGCCGCATTGACGTACGCCCCGTTTACCTTTGCCCGGGCTGGGATGATGTTATCCTCGAGGTGCCTCCACGTTGAGACCTGCACCCTTATCCCCTTGTTGACGTCAAGGTAGTCTCCAAAGGGTATGCCGAATACCAGGAAATCATCATCGAGGCCGGCGAGCTTTACCCCTATTGCCTTTGTGCTCTTGTAAGCAACCGGACGTATGTAGACATTCTCCTTGAACTCGCTCTTTCTAAGCACCTGGATGGTCGCATCGCACATTTCATCTATTGAGAACTTAAGGCCTATCTGTAGTATCTTACAAGAATTCGCAAGCCTTTCGTAGTGTTCCCTCATCCTGAAGATGAAGAGCTCTTCCTCTTCGGGAGACCAGTAGGCCCTGATACCTTCGAAACAGGCCGTGCCATATAAGAAGGCATGAGTCATTATGCTTATCTTGGCATCTTCGAGTGGGAGATACTGCCCGCCCATAAAAGCATACGGTGTTGCCATCCTAACCCCTTCTTCCTGAGAATTATGAAGCTACCCGAGAATCAATTAGACTACCAATGCAAAATCATCAGGCTACCGGTGCTCGCTGCCAAATATAGCTCCTTTGCTTCCTGACTCCACGGCCCTTGAATACCTGGCAAGGTAGCCACCCATTGCCTTACCCGGGACAGGCCGCCATGCCTTGAGCCGGCGCTCCAGCTCCTCGCCGGGGACCTTGAGCGTAAGCCGTCGATTGGGGATATCCACCTCTATCTCGTCGCCGTCTTGCACCACAGCGATGGGCCCACCGGCAGCCGCCTCCGGCGAGACATGCCCTATAGCAGCACCTCTGGTGGCACCAGAAAACCTCCCGTCGGTTATGAGGCCTACCCGGCTATCAAGACCCATCCCCGCCAGCGCCGAGGTTGGGGTGAGCATCTCGCGCATACCGGGCCCGCCTTGAGGTCCCTCGTAGCGGATCACCACGATGTCGCCCGGCTTTATCCGCCCCTCGAAAATTGCCCGCGTAGCCTCGTCCTCCGAGTCAAAGCTCCGCGCCTTTCCCACATAGGTCATCATCTCGGGGAGTACGGCAGACTGCTTGACTACTGCACCTTCAGGAGCCAGGTTTCCGCGAAGGATTGCCAACCCCCCTTCCCGATGGTATGCTCGATCGAGCGGCCTTATTACCTCATGGTCCATGACTCTGGCCCTCTCCAGGTTTTCCCGCACAGGTTTCCCTGTGGCGGTGAGACACTCGTCGTTGATAAGGCCTCCCGATTGCAATATCTTCATGACGGCCTGTATCCCGCCCGCATAGTAGAGGTCCTGTATGTGATGCGGCCCACCTGGGCTCATGTTGCATATGTGTGGCGTCCTGCGGCTTATCCTGTCAAAGACATCGAGGTCAAGCCCCACCCCGGCCTCATGGGCTATGGCGGTGAGGTGCAACACGGTATTGGTTGACCCGCCCAGGGCGACATCAACGGCTATGGCGTTTTCAAAGGCCTCACGGGTCAGGATATCCCGCGGTTTGATTCCCATCCTGAGAAGGTCCATGACTCGCCGCCCCGCCTCCTTGGCAAGGCGGACCCTGTGTCCCATCACTGCAGGGATGGTCCCGTTGCCGGGCAACCCCATTCCAAGGGCCTCTACCAGGCAGTTCATGGTATTCGCCGTGAACATCCCGGCGCACGAACCACACCCGGGACATGCCGCGTTTTCAAGCTCATAGAGTTCGTCCTCGGCCAGCCGACCGGCCTTCACAGCCCCCACTGCCTCAAACATGGTGCTCAGGTCAACATCCTTGCCACGCCACCTGCCGGCCAGCATCGGGCCCCCGCTAACCACTATGCTCGGGATGTTGAGCCTGGCCGCAGCCATCACCATGGCGGGCACGATCTTGTCGCAGTTGCATACCATCACGAGCGCATCGAACTGGTGTGCCCTTGCCATGACCTCTACGCTGTCGGCGATGAGTTCCCTGCTTGGAAGGGAGTATTTCATCCCCTCGTGGTTCATGGCGATACCATCGCACACGCCGATGGTCGAAAACATTATCGGGGTGCCGCCGTTCGATGAAACGCCCAGCTTTACAGCTTCTACAAGCCTTGCGAGGTGAATGTGCCCGGGGATGATCTCGCTGTGCGTACTTACGATGCCAACCCAGGGCCTTGAGATGTCGCTGTCATCGTAGCCCATGGCCTTCATGAGGGACCTGTGAGGGGCCCTCTCAATCCCGAGCTTGGCAAGATCACTTGGCAAGCCGGTCACCCCCTTTCGCATCGGCAGCCGCAGGCATGGCCGTTCCGTGCCCGGGGGGCACGATTCCCCCAGGGGCCTCGGTCGCGGCGCCCAGCTGCTCTAGCCTTCGCCTTGTATAGGGGATAAGTCCGCCTGCCTTTATGATCTCTTCCATGAACCTGGGAAACGCATGGAATGAATAGATCTCTCCCGTTGTGAGGTTTTTTATCGTCCCGGCTGCCTGGTCCACCTCCACTGTGTCACCCTCCCTGATCTTCTCACTTGCCTCTTCGGATTCAAAGACCGGAAGGCCGATATTGATGGCGTTTCTAAAGAAAATACGCGCGAAGGACCTGGCGATTACACATGCCACGCCGCTAGCCTTTATCGCCACGGGGGCATGTTCTCTCGAGCTCCCACACCCAAAATTGGCCCCGCCCACTATGATATCGCCGGGAGATACCTTTTTCACAAAGTCGGGGTCCTTGTCCTCCATGCAGTGCTTTGCAAGCTCCGCCGGGTCGGAGGTGTTGAGATACCGGGCCGGGATGATGACATCTGTATCGATATCATCTCCGAACTTCCATACTCTACCTTTTATCATTGAGGTTCCACCCCCAGTTCTTCAGGGCTCCCGATGCGCCCGAGGATCGCCGATGCGGCGGCAATAGCAGGATTGGCCAGGTAGACCTCGCTCTTGGGATGACCCATGCGGCCCACAAAGTTGCGATTTGTGGTGGCAATGGCCCTCTCACCTTCGGCAAGGATGCCCATATGGCCTCCCAGGCACGGGCCGCACGTAGGCGTGCTGACTGCGGCCCCCGCATCGATGAATATGGAGAGGAGGCCTTCGTCCATGGCCCTCCTGTATATCTCCTGCGTCGCAGGGATGACTATAAGGCGTACATTGGGGTGCACGGTCTTCCCCTTAAGCACCCTGGCCGCGATCCTCAAGTCCTCCAGGCGGCCGTTTGTGCATGACCCGATCACCGCCTGGTCTATCTCGACGTCCCGAGCCTCGCTTACGGGTTTCGAGTTTTCCGGGAGGTGGGGGAAGGCAACCTGTGGCTCAATATCGCTCACGTCGAGCTCGATTGTATCTATGTAGTGCGCGTCCGGGTCAGAATGGTAGACCTTGAATTCTCGAGACACTCTCCCGCGCAGGTAATCAAGGGTGATATCGTCAGGCTCAAAAATGCCATTTTTCGCGCCAGCCTCAATGGCCATATTGGCCATTGTGAAACGGTCGCTCATGGGAAGGTGCTTTAGCGTCTCGCCTGTAAACTCCATGGCCCTGTAGAGGGCGCCGTCGACGCCTATGTGGGCGATCGTCCTCAAGATCAGGTCCTTCCCCCCGACCCAGGGACGCAATTTGCCAAAGTAGATAAAGCGAATGGTCTCCGGGACCTTGAGCCATATCTCTCCTGTGGCCATGGCACATGCCATGTCGGTGCTCCCGACACCGGTGGAAAACGCCCCCAGTGCGCCATAGGTGCATGTGTGAGAGTCCGCGCCTATTACAAGGTCTCCGGGGGCAACCATTCCCAGGTCCGGCAGGAGCACATGCTCGATGCCGGAGCGCCCCACTTCGAAATAGTGGGTTATCCCTTGCTCCCGGGCGAACCTCCTCATGAGCCTGCACTGCTCCGCCGACTTTATGTCCTTGTTGGGCACGAAATGGTCCGGGACAAGGGCGATCCTGTCCTTGTCAAAGACCCGCCCGGCCCCGATCCTGTCAAATTCCTTGATAGCAGCCGGGGCGGTAACGTCGTTGCCCAGGACCAGGTCAACCCTGCAGTTTACGAAATCCCCTGCCCTCGCTTCCCCGACAGGGGAGTGCGCACCAAGGATTTTCTCTGTTATGGTGAATGGCACATCCGGTCACCCTCTCCCAATAGCATTAAACGCGACCCGGCCCATTTACAGTAACGCCCTCCCGCACGACGCATCCGGCGTCCGAGTGGCGAGAAGGCGGTCCCGCAAGTCAGGGTAGGTTTAATCGTTAATGTATCACTCGAAGCCCGCCGTGTCAAGTACGGCGATGGAATACGGCTACCAGCCTGCTTATGTAGGGCAGCCCCGCAAATTCGCCGGGCGTTATTTCGTGGGTCAGGAGAAGGATGGCGAAATAGGATATGACTGTGACTAATATGCAGGATGCCGTGGCCATAGATCTCGATGGGGACCAGGACAGCATGTAGGAATAAGCATACCTTATAACCGGCTGGATGAGGACGCTTGCCAGAAGCACCCTGGCTGTAGAGACGGTGCTAATGATGCCACCCAAGAGCCTACTTGCCATGGCGAAATTGAGGAGACATGCTATGGCAAGACCGGCCACGATTCCCAAGGCGGCACCTCTCACCGTGAGAGAAGGTACTCCTGCCAGGTAGTAATTCAATACCACACCGGACCCCAGCCCTATGAGGAGGTTTCGCGCGCTCTGGGCAGGCTTGCCCAGGCCCTGCAGTATCCCCGATGATGTCTGCTGTATGCAGAGGAATACCGTGCCGGGGGCCAGGACGGCCAGAGGGGCGCCCGCCCCGGGACAACCGAAGAGCAGGTCGGCGATGGGCGCCGCAAGCTCTCTCAGCCCCACAAAAGATGGCACAGCTATCATCAGGGTGAATCTCATGGCCTCCTGTGCCCTTGCCCTGGCGCTCATGATGTCACCTGTGCTAATGCTCCCCGCGATGGCTGGTACAAGGCTCGTTGCAAAGGCCGTGGTGAATACCGTCGGGAAGGAGATCAGGCTCATACCCATGGCCGCAAGCTGGCCATAGAGGCTGGTGGCTTCCCGCACGTCAAGCCCGGCTGCCTGGAACCTGGCCGGGATGATCGCGGCGTTTGCCAGGTCGGCGGCAGGAGCTACAAGGGAGCCGATGGTGGCAGGGATTGCAAAGGCGAGAAGGCTCTTTGTGAGCGATAGATGGCTCTCCACCGGGTGATGCCCCATATGATGGGGGTGACGCCCCGATTGCTTGTCCTTAAGGTAGATGACCGTGAGGACGACAAACCCCGTCAAAGCTCCCCCCACAGCGCCCATCGCCGAACCGGCGGCCGAGAATTCAACTCCTTTAGGCAGCAAGATGTAAGCGAGGGCGAGCGCCAGCACGACCCTCACCACCTGCTCGCTAAGCTGGGAAAGCGCCGTCGGCAGCATGGTCCCAAGGCCCTGGAAATAGCCCCTGAAAGCCGACATCACAGCTACGAGAAAGACGGCCGGGGCGATGCTCTTCACGGTATAATAAGAGCGGGGGTCGCCGAGGAAGCGCCGGGCAATAAAGCCCGCGGCTCCATAGAGCAAGATGGAGAACACCAGGCCGGCAAGGAGCAAGAAGAAAAATGCCACCCTGAATACGCGCTCTGCGCCCGCATGGTCGTGATGTGCGGCCCTTTCGGCCACCATCTTTGAAATGGCAACCGGGAGTCCAGAGGCGGAGAGGACGAGCATAATCCCGTATATAGGGTACGACATCTGGTAGAGCCCGACACCCTCGGGTCCTATAAGGCGGGTGAGGGGCACGAGATATATCGCCCCCAGGACCTTGCTTGCAAGGCCCGCGAAGGTGAGGAGGATAGCCCCCCGGAGAAAGGACTGTCGCTCCACCGTCCCGACCTCCCTCGCTTACCCTTTAGCCGGGCCTCCCTCGCCTGTGAGGAGCCCTCTTACTATGACAATGGGAGTCTGCTGGTCATCGTTCCCGAAAGGATTATCGCTCAGGACCAGCTCAATCACCTCTGCCGGGACGGGCGCGGTGCAGGCCAGCACGTCGACACATCCCTTGTCGTTTACATCCGCAATCAGGGCGTGGGTTTGTGTGACATCCCTGATCTTGGATGCTACCTGCTCGGGGTGAGCAGGCCCCAAGATCACGTGCTTGTCAAAGGGAGGCATTGTGCCAGCGATATCGTCGATCAGGGCAAGGGACCTGCCCGCAATCCTGTAAAAGTCGCCCTTCCTGCCGATGAGGCGCCCCAGGCCTGCGGCGACGGACCCCAAGACAACGCGTGGGGCACCCACCTCCTGGATGGCCAGCTGCATCGCAGGCGGAGTGGCAAGGCTCCCGTCCTTGCCAGGGAATTTACAAAGGAAATTGGCGAGGATGGATGGCCGGACATCCTTGGGGAGTACCGCCCTCCCCTGGGTGATTGCAACTACGCTCTCGGCGACACAGATGAGGTCGCCAGGCCTTACAATATCCCTGACATAATGCCCGACCACCTCCACGATATCGTCATTTTCTGAGATCACATGCGTCCTTATGGGAATCTTATCCACGCCTGCGAGCGCCGGCCTGCGACCAATCTCGGAGAAGAAATCAACCAGCCCGCAGAAGATGCCAAGAGCAGCCCTCTCCTTGAAGACAGGGCTTCTGAGCATTCCCTCTTCCACCCAGTTGGTTATGGCCACCACTTCTACCTGGCAAGAGGGTATGGATCCGGCGCCGACGGCGCCGGGCCCGATGCCCCGGTCACCGATGCCGAGCCGCCTTATGATGTCCCTCTGGATCAGCTCTGCGAGTCTCTGACTTTCAGCCGCCCTGGGATCATAGATGGTCCTCGCGCCATTTACACTCTCGTGAGACGAGGAATGGGTATGCACGCTTACAATGGCTTCAGCCCGGTGGGTCCTAGCTATCCTTATGCGCTCGGCCATGGATATAGACCTGTCCTCGCGCCTTGTGGTTACGGGGATGGCACCCGACTGCCTCAAGAGTTTGTAAAGGTAGTATGCGATGTCCAGGACGACATCCTTCTCAAGGAGGTTTACCGGGCCGCGCCCACCCTTGTCATGTCCTCCATGGCCCGGGTCGACCACGACGACCCGGTGGCTCATTACCTCGTGAACCAGGGTATGAGAAAGCTGCAGTACACACCGGTGCGGGAAGCCGCTCCCGGCCCGGGACACTGTCAATTCCGCCGGGCGATCGAGGTGAATGGTGAGGGTGACGCACCCCTGCCCCCCGTCCTTCACCTCAAGGCCTGATACGACCCCGTCGTAGTATGATATTCTCTGCTGGGGCAGGCTGATTTCGCAATTGGGGAATTCCACGGAGATCCTGGAGGCGCTCTTATCTCGTATATGCCAGGTCAGAGGGGATAGTGACTCGACGACAATCTCCGAGACGGTCGCCCGGAGCGCGGGATTGTTACGCCTTGAAGCCCATACATTGGTGACCCTGCCCTTAACCACTGCGCTTCCCCTTTCACCCAGGTCAAGTTGTGAAAATGGGCACACAATATAGGATATTCCAATGCGGGCTCAAATGTTGCCTGGTCGTAGCGGGACTCGAGATTCTAGATGGCCGTCTTGAGAAGGTATGCGCTATTCAATATTTCCCGGGCATGCTGAAGCGTTATGTCGCTCATTGTGTCGCCGGATAGCATACGGGCAAGCTCGACGACCCGCTCTTCGCTGTCGAGCTTTACCACCTTCGACCTGGTCCTTTCCCCTACCACCTCCTTGGATATGTAGAAATGAGCGTCGCCCACGCTCGCTATCTGCGCGAGATGCGTAACGCAAAGGGTCTGCCTCGCCCGCCCGATCGCAGCGAGTTTCTGTGCCACGTTCGCGGCGGCCCGCCCTCCCACTCCTGCATCGACCTCATCGAATATTACGGTGGGAATCTCATCAGACTCAGCCAGGATCGCGCGAATCGCCAGCATAATCCGGGAGAGTTCGCCGCCGCTCGCGACCCTCGCCAGCGGGCGGGGTGCCTCGCCCGGGTTGGATGACACAAGGAATTCCACCATGTCGCACCCTCTGGGGCCCACCTGGACTCGCCTTCCTCCTACCGGCACCCCTTCCGGGTCTTCAACGGAGGTCAAGCTGATGTGAAAGGTAGCCCCGGGCATGGCGAGCCCGGCAAGCTCCCGGGTGATACTGGCTGCAAGCGCACTGGCGGCGTCCTTGCGCAGCGAGGACAGCTCCATGCAGAGTTGCCCGAGGCTTGCTGTCATTTCCGGGATCTCGCGTTCAAGCTGGGCTATCCTCTCCGTTCCCATGGATATGTGCTCGAGTTCCTGGGAGATTGTCTTGCCATATTGGATGATCTCGGGGATTGTCATCGCATACTTTCGTTTTAGCTCCTGCAGGAATGCAAGCCTCTCCTCGATGAGGGAGAGCCGGGAAGGGTTAAACTCAATCTTATCTATATAGCCTCGTAGGTCCCTGGATACTTGCTGGACCGAGGCCAGGGCGGATTGCAGCACTTCTACCAGCGGGGCAAGCCTCGCATCTACCTTTGCAGCGCTCTCCACTTCGCCGAGGGCTTTTGCCATGAGTTCCTGGCATGACACTCCCCCGGCCTCGTCAGAGTAAAGGAGGGTGTATGCCCCGGTGGCATGGAAGAATAGCTTTTCTGCGCTGGCCAGCACCGACCTCTCGGCCAGGAGGTTCGCTTCCTCACCCTCCGAAAGCTTCGCGGACTGTATCTCGTTTTGCTGAAATCTCAAGAACTCAGCCCTGCGGGAGGCCTCCTTTTCTTCGTTCGAAAGCCGGCAAAGCTCTCGCCTTGCGTCCCGTAGTCTTGTCACCAGTTCCTCCACCCTGGACCTCAAAGAAAGGGCCTTTTCACCTATGAAGGCGTCCAGTAGGTCCAGCTGCCTTTCGGGCTTCAGCAGGGATTGTTGCTCATGCTGGCCATGGATATCCACCAGGTATGCCCCTATCTGGGATAACGAGGCGGCGTTCGTAATGCGGCCGTTTATCCGGCACCGGGATCTCGCCTGGCGGCTGAATTCACGCGAAAGGATGAGGAGCCCGTCGGGATCAACGGCGTACCCCTCCTCCTCAAGGCGCCTTGCGAGGCGGGATTCGGGAGGAATTGAGAAGACAGCCTCAATGAGGCAACTATCCGCGCCGGACCGTACCTGATCAGGGGAGATCCGCCCCCCAAGGACGGCGCTTATGGCATCAACTACCATGGTCTTGCCAGCCCCGGTTTCCCCTGTGAGCACGTTGAGCCCCTTGTCAAATGTTATTACAAGGTCATCGATAAGCCCGAAATTACAGACATGAAGCTCCTGAAGCATCCTTGCCCATCCCCGCTTAGCCGGGATCTACCCTCTCAGCTTGTTGAATCTCTCTAGCAGCTCTTCCACCCTGGACTTCGGCCTCACAACGACCAGGATCGTATCATCTCCCGCGATAGTGCCTATAATCCCATCCCATTCGACAGCATCAATGGCAGCGGCCACCGCATGGGCATTGCCCGTCAAGGTGCGCACCAGGATCAGGTTTTCGCTGAAATCAACGCTCACGACTGAATCCTTGAACAGTTGGGCCAACCGCCTGTGGGAGTCATGAGCCGAACGTTCATAGGGTACCGCATATCGATAACGCCCGTCACCGGTCGGGAGCTTGACCAAGTGGAGTTCCTTGATATCCCTGGAAGCAGTAGCCTGGGTTACATGAAACCCGTGGTTGTTGAGCTCCCTGACCAGTTCCTCCTGTGTTTCGATCTCTTTTTCCTTTATGAGCTCCAGTATTTTGGCATGCCGGGCAGCCTTCAACAGTCAGCACCTGCCTTCACCAGCACCCGCCCCGGCCCGGCCGGGATAGGTGCCTCTATATCCGGCCCTCGGCCAGGCGGGCCCTCAAGACCTCGTAGAAACTTCGGTCGCCCAGGCGCACCAGCCTGGTCACATGGGGCGCCTTTCTGACCACGACCTCATCCTTATCCATCAACTTAAACCCAACCTGCCCATCAACAGTGAGCATGACCTCATCGTGGCTTGCAATTACCACGACCCGCACAGATTCATCCTCTGACGCCACGATGGACCTTGCAAAGAGGGTGTGAGGACAGATGAAAGTCACGATGAGTGTGTGCATCATCGGGTTGACTATTGGCCCACCGGCAGAAAGTGAATAGGCGGTGGAGCCCGTTGGTGTAGCGACTATCACCCCATCGGCCGGGTAAGTCCCGATGTAATGGGAATCTATGTAGGTCTCGAGCCGGATCATCCGGGCGAAGGCGCCCTTCGTGACAACCGTGTCATTGAGGCCCACAAAACTCTCTATCTCCTCCCCGTCCCGGATTATCCGGGAGTCAAGCATCATCCTCTCTTCGACAGAATAGTTGCCGCATATGAGCCGGGAAAGCGCGTCCCTCAGCTGCGGCAATTCCACCTCCGTAAGAAAGCCGAGGTGCCCTACGTTTACCCCGAGGATCGGGACACCGCTGCCGGCAAGGTTTCTGGCGGTGGCGAGCAGGGCCCCGTCGCCCCCCAGTACAACGGCCAGGTCTATTCTCTTCCCGACGTCCTCAGAGCCGAAGGAAGCCTCTCTCATCCCGAAGAATTCAGCCGTCTCGGGATCGACTAAGGGCTTACCCCCCAGGTCCTCTATGAGGCCCATAAGCTCGCGGGTGGCCGCAAGGGCGTCTTTCTTACCAAGGTGTGGTATTATTCCAATTCTGATCATGAAATACTGTGATTTCCCTCACTTCTCCGATAGCTCCCGGTGCGCCGCCTCTACAACGTGACGGATGGCATCGTCGACAGCATCAGTAGATAACTCGCCTTGCCCGCGGAAGACCGGTTGGCCTCCCTGAGGCCCCAGCAGCAAGAAGAATTCTATATTCCCCATGGGTCCTTTAATTGGAGAGAAGGTAAGTCCCCTCACCGTCAGGCCCGCGTCACGAGCGGCCATGATAACCTCCTTTATGACCTGTTCGTGAACCGCAGGGTCCCGCACGACCCCGTGTTTTCCAACCCGCTCGCGGCCCGCCTCAAACTGGGGTTTGACAAGCAGGAGTATCTCCCCGCCAGGGTGGATCAAGGTCGCGAGAAGGCCCAGGAACTTGGTCACTGAGATGAACGAGACGTCAACGGTGATGATATCCGCCTTTTCCTCGAACAGCTCGGGCGTTGCGAGCCGGATGTTCACGCCCTCGATTACGACAACCCTGGGGTCTTTCCTGAGCCCCCATTCGAGCTGCCCGCGCCCGACGTCGACGGCGTAGACCTTCCGGGCCCCGTGCTTTAGCAGGCAATCGGTGAATCCACCCGTGGATGCGCCCACGTCGATTGCGATCTTGCCATTCACATCAATGTCGAGGTCCCTGAGGGCTCCCTCGAGCTTCAGGCCCCCTCGGCTTACATATCGCCCGGAGGTTGGCCGGACCTCCATGTCGCAGTCAACGGGGACCATGGTGCCGGGCTTGTCCTCGACGCGTCCGTTCACCCGCACTT
>DUSO01000156.1 GCA_012842565.1 Bacillota bacterium | reverse complement strand
CCGGCAAAGCAGAAATAGCCCGAGGGGAATGGGTAGATTGGGATGACCTCAAGAGAGAACTTAACCTTTAAGGTCAGGCTATCCCGCCGGGCTGAGGGTTATCTAAGGCGTACTGATCGAAATACGCAGAAACGTATTGCTGCTGCCATTGAAAACATGCGCCAGAATCCCATTCGAGGCCTCCATATTAGACCGTTGGAGGGGAGAGAGTCCGAGTATCGATACTATCTTGGGAATCTACGGATAGTATATACCGTCCATCCAGAAGAACGGCTCATAGACATAACCAGTATTGGACCACGTGGGGACATCTACAAGTAAAAGCACTAGATCCAAAATGATACATCATCTTGGACAAGCAGGTGGCTTTCGTGGACTATATAAGGGAGACTGTAGAAAGTGTTGTCCAAGAGTATGGTACCCGCGACCCCTACCGTCTCGCCCAAGCCATGGGAATCGATGTAGAGGAGTTTCCCTTCCAAAGGATTAAAGGTCTGATAATCGAGATTGCCCAACAGGTTGTAATAGTTCTTAATTCCCGTCTTCCAGATTGGTATAAGCGTCTGGTCTTAGCCCATGAGTTGGGGCATCAGCAGTTGTCACCTAAAGGAGCTGGGTATTTCTTTATTTCAGAGTGCACTTTAATGGAACCGCGAGTGGAATATGAGGCCAACCGATTTGCGGTGGAGTTGCTCACCGGCGACCAGGAGCCCGAGATTGATGAGACTCTGGAGCAATTTGCGGCCAGGGTGGGAGTTCCGGTGGAAATGATGCGGTATAGGGTAATCCGCTGAATAACTGGGGTTGCCGATCTTATATTAGCCTACTTACAGTATGCATGATAAGGAGGGCATCCGAGCAAGCGATTTCACAGTCAAAGGGGGAAGGAGGAGAATCATTGTGAATCCCTCATCTCATGACACTGGAAATTCAAATAGTTCTGAGCTAAATGGTAGATGTGAGGTTGTTCCCCAAGAGAGCGCTCCATCGGTTAGCAAACATCCCACTCAACCCACCGTGACCATAGAATTTGGAAGATCTTCCTCTGCGAATTATGCCCTTGCCGTTGAAATAGCCCGCAAGAACCCTACATATAGCGAAAAAGGAAGTGGCAAAGATATCCGGCATTCCGTTACATTTGAATTTGACTCCTTTGATTCAATTCGAGAGTTATTTGAACTTGTCGGGCGTTGGAAGAATACAACGTTTACGATTGACGGTAGGATGTTACCAGCCAGCAAGGCTTTTGCGGTTCTTGCATGTTATAGCGAACGTTGCAGGGCTTTTAACCCCGAAGAATATTGTTTCGGCCGAGATGATGCTAACGATTATAATGACAATGACCTTGGTTGCCGTCATTGTGGTATCAATCCTTATGGTTGGCTTGGCCTTAAGGGTTTTGGGACCATGCAAGCTGATGGAGTATTCGTTGTAGATAAGAACCGAATTATACACGAAGTATCCAAAAATCTCGAAGATTACTTGTGGTGCCCTGCCTTAAATCCAAAAAGAATCGAACAAAGACTCAAACAAATACCGGATACAATAGATCCACGTAGGAACCGTCAATGGGAGTATGTTACAGAACTAGAAGAAGATAAACAGATAGCTGTTGCAGTAAGGAAAAAAGTTAAACGCCCTGACCAACAATATATAGTCAAGGATTATACTGAGCTTTTTATGGAGAGTGAACCTTCCAAGAAAGTTGCCTTACCCGACAAGGGGAATCCACGTAAGGCTACTTCCAAAGCCACGAGCGGGAGCGGTTGTCTAATAACATGTATAGGAGGAATCCTTGTTGCCTTGTTTGTTATTGGATGGGCATTAGGATTGCTTTAAGATAGTAACCCTTCCCCGCCGGCGCCGCGTGCTCTTCTCGGGTCCATTTCTGCTAGTTATTCCCGGAGGGGCGGGGAGGAAATTTGCCCGATCGCTCGACTGGACGCCTTCGACATCCACTCTATTCTTGACACGTGCCGTAGAGCCGGGTGGGAGCCAAATATAAACAGACTCACATTTCTTATAGAGCGGACAAGTTTGATTTGCTACGGAGGAAGATGCTATGTTTCCGTATAGCCTCTATCGAAGGATACCGCGTGATTCATCGCTGACCTTATTCGCCTTTATGGGGCTACTAGTTATCTTTCTTATGATTTCTTCCCTTCTCTTCGCTGAAGAGAAACAGATAACCATGGTAACTAATGAACCTACATCATCGGATATGAGTAACCTTTCGCTAGAATTGGTGCGTCTAAACGAGAAAATAGATTCACTAGATAACCGACTCAAGATGCAAGAATCTTTCTTTCAGTCATCCGTAAAGCGCGTTGAGGCAACAACGCATACTATTGAGGTTATTATTGCGGTAGCTACACTCCTTATGGGGTTTTTCGGAATAAGGGCACTTAGGATATGGGCGAATTCCGAAATGGAAAAGAGATTTGAAAAAGGAATCAGAGATTATGTTGATAGGGTGGCAAAACCCATTATTGAACAGGAATTGGAGTCTCTCAGAGAGAGTAAAACTGAAATCTTGAAGCAATGTAGAGAAGCACTAGATGAGTTTTATGATGCCAAGAGGAGGCAACGGCAATGACAGCTTCCGATAGGGACACTCAGATCATGTTGTCTCAATGTGTTTTCTTCGTGGATCCAAGGGCAAAGCTGTCTAGGAAAGAACTGCAGGAGTGGTTGGTGGAATTGGCACTCTATCAGGCTGCAAAACCACTCAATGTTGATGAGATTGCTGCCTCTATCTTTACCGAAGTGCTACCCATACATGGGCATGAGAACGCGTTTAGGCCAAGATGGACAAATGATGCCTGTAATAGACTCCTGAAAAAGGGCCGCATCAATGCCTCTCCTTTATTGGCAGACCTCGAAGAAAGCCAATCTTTTATTCTGTCAACCCAACGTAGGACGCAGCTTGATATGGTTAAATGTAGATTTGACAATATTATAAAACAATTTGAAACGCTAGTAGAAAGGGCTTATAAAGCTGCGGTAAAGAACAATACTTTTTCTCCAGAACAGGAAGAAGCCATAATTAGGGCCACGCATCTTACAGTACAAAACATTTTCATTCAAAATGCCATTCGGCTTGCCGCTCTCATGGAGTTGCCCTCCAGGAAAAGATATTTCGAAAGATGTTTCGAAAACAACCACGAAGAAATAAGAGGGTATAAAGTCCTTTCAGAACAACTAACTTCCATATTTGGGGAGGAAGATGTTCGGGTCCCAAAGATTAGTAATGCAATTATAGAAATCCTTCTTTCAGAGGATCCTATCGTTCAACAGTATCTCACTATATGTCACCATAAGGTCCTTTACTCTTATATTCTCGACATAGATCCTTCTCTCCAGAAATATCAAAGCGAGTTACTTAAGCAACGAATTATAATATTTGATACTAATGTTATAATCGCCATGATGTTTAAGAAGCACCGCAGACATACTGTCGTTCAGAATCTATTCGAGGATGCGCAAAGATTAAACATGAAATTTGGAGTTTTTACATGGACTGTTCAAGAAATAAAGTACTATCTTGATGGAGCGAAGAAGGATTTACTAAATTACAAAGAGACCTTCCATGACCAAAGGAAATTTAGACGGATTGAGCACATCGTTTGGGAGCTTCTTGAAATTAAGGGTCCATCGCCTCATTTTGATATACCTTTCCTAGATTCATATTTCGCTGCATATGAGCCAAATTACTGGCTAAAGGAGAAAAATATTGAAATTTATGACGTAATTAGACCCAATGACGAAGATGGGCTCATTGAAGCAGAATCTATCTTAAATGAGCATAAACTTAGAAAATATGATAACAAAGAAACCCCTAAACCTAATGCTTTAGAGCATGATGCACTGTGCCTTTTAGGAGTAAACAAGCTCCGAAAGAATGAAGATGCAAATATAACGGGGCCCAGTATCTGGTTTCTTACCCTCGACATGTCTCTTGCGTCCGCGGAACGTGAAATTGTACGATATCGTAAGATTTATTCTTTTCCTTGCTCCCTTAGGGTCAATGACTTTATCGAGGAATTAATGGCCTATGAGGCCCCTCAGATGTCGGTTGAGAAATATTACTCCTATATTAGCCTCTTGGTTGAATCCTGGATAGCTGCGGTTGATTTCGATGAAGAAATCAATTCAGAAGAGCTTTTGTCTTCTATAAATAACCCAGCGCTCCCGGTCCTTCAGATCCTAGAATCTGGTGATGAAAGGGCGGAATACCAGATCAAAGCGTTTATGGAATCCCATCTTTCCCAATCATTCTTAGACTATTCTATGGAGCAAGATAAGCATGGGTCGGTTCAAGGGTTGAACGTGGTTTTAGATCAGATGAGAAAAGCACTGGAAAGAGAGGCAAAGCAACATGAATTTATTCACTATAGTAAAAGACTGCAGGAAGAAATGGAGCGGTTAGAACAGCTTTACTCTGAAAGGCTTTCCAGGGAAAAACAGGAAATAATGGCAGAGATAGAAGGGCTGAGACATAGAAATTCTCAACTTCAAGACCAGCTTCTGGGGTCAATTAATCTGAATAAAAGGTTAAAATTGTACCTGGGAGCGGTTACCATAATTATGGGGGCTTCCCTAATAGGGCTTCTCATACTCCGACTTCTCCGCTAGGTCAGTAATATTCTGAAGCTAGGGACTCACAATCGGAAGCGATACATGAATCCTCTAGCTCTTCTAATACTTTGGAGGCAATATATTCTAACTCATATAAAGACATATCGGGTGGACTAATTCCATTCTCAAACATAACCTTGGCCACCTTTTGTGCAATTTGCTTGCGCCGGATTTCGCTATTCTGGACGGTTTCGAGCGCTGCTTTAGCTAATTCTGCAAAGTCCACATCATCCCTAATGGATACGCGTTCAGTATATTCATCGAGAAATCGGATGCTCTCATTGTCCCATAATCGTGCGCAGGCATAAAGCACGAAGCTTTGTACAGCCTCAGGAGATAGAGGTAAATTCAGTTTGCGGATAGATAAAGTATGCATATCTATCTTATTCATCACAGGATTTCGGTACCTCCCTGTTGAATTCTCTCATAGTTTAGTTTTCTGTATTATCATTCCCTATTAAGATATCGTCATAATCTCGGTCGTCATTAATAATGTGCCCTATTATAATATGCTCTTCAACAGAAAGAGGCCATTGTTCACCAGTATACCTAAAATGGAGCACCCCTATTCTTGAACTAATATGGTATAATATTCCATTTTTGTCGGTAACAGGAGTTAGTTAATACGTTAACAGTTTGACCAAAGGAGAGTTCCTTTATGCGCGGCCACCTCGAAAAACGCCATGAATCATCCTGGACCATCGTCATTGAGGCCGGCCGGGATCCTGCTACGGGGAAACGCCGGCGGATCGTTCGCGGGTTCAAGGGTAATAAACGGGACGCCGAAAAGGAAATGATCCGGCTCATGCATGAGCTGGAGACGGGGATGTACGTGGAACCGTCCAAGTTGACCGTAGCGCAGTGGTTCCGGCAATGGTTCGAAATGCAGAAGGACCGGCTCAGCCCGACAACCCGCAACCGATATCGAACCATCATAGAATTGCGGCTCATTCCTAAGTTGGGGCAGATACCCCTAGAGAAGCTCCGTGCTATGCATCTTCAGCAGTTTTATGCTGACATAGAACGCGAGCGCTTCGATAACAAAGAGGGTAAGCTTTCCCCTGCATCCGTGCGGTACCATCACGCCGTGATTCATCGGGGGCTTGCCGCCGCCGTGAAACTTAAGGTGCTTCAACAGAATGTAGCGGATTACGTGGAGCCGCCGAAAATATTAAGACAAACAGTCAAGATATTAACCAATGAGCAGGTGACCGCGCTGCTTGAAGATGCTAAGACAACCCCGCATTATGCCCCGTTGCTCTTGGCCGTCACAACCGGCATGAGACGCGGGGAGATATATGGGCTCAAGTGGCAGGACATAGATCTCGATAAAGGCATCATTACCGTAAGCCGAACGATAGTATATACGCCACAGGATGGGATCATCTTTAAGGCCACCAAGAGCCGCAGGGGAACCCGGCAGATAACCATTCCTCCCATAACTATAGAGGCGCTTAGGCGGCACAAAGAAGAGCAAGACAAAAGAAAGGCCATCTGCGGGGATATATATGTGGACATGGATCTAGTCTTTGACCGGGGGGATGGACGGCCGCACCACCCGGATTCGATCACCATGTGGTTCCGGAAATTTCTGCGGAAGCATGGCATCAGCGACGTGTCTTTCCACAAGCTCCGGCACACCCATGCCAGTCTACTTTTGAATGCTGGCATAAACCCGAAGGTGATACAGGAGCGTCTTGGCCATTCCTCCATTTCTGTAACAATGGATATCTACGGGCACCTTATGCCGGGAATGCAGGAGCAGGCCGCTGATAAGACGGAGGAGATTTTCGGGCATAGTAAATGAAGACATAGGTGCCCAATCGGTGCCCAAACTGGTACAAAGGGGTCGAAATTGGCCTGTCTCCACTGCAAGGAATAAGGCTGGAGGGCGCATAAAATCTATATCAACCATTTTCTACCTATCCTCACAAGGGTATCATTTTGCACTCGTAATGCGCAGGTCACCGGTTCGATCCCGGTCGTCGGCTCCAAGTATTTCAAGGGTTCCGGGGGCTTATCGGGCCTCCCCCGGGGACCGTAAAGACCAGGTTATAGTCACGATATGCGGGCCCGTAGAAGGGCCGTTCCTCAGCCTGCTTCGCCTCGACGTCCTTTTTGGTGCCGCGAGATGTAGCCTCTCATGGGATCACCTCAATACCTTTGCCTGTATTGGGGCCTTGGGATGATCTATAGCATTCTTAAAGGAAACCCTCATTGATCAAATGTTCCTTTACGGGGCCCCGCCCTACCCGGCTGGGTGAGAGCCGTCGTTGGCTTTGGAGAAGGCGGGACGGGGAGTAGTTGAATTGATCATGTCTTCATCCGGCTCCGGGCTGCCTATTGCGGAGGATTGCATACGCTACAAGGAGCATACCCTCTCGCCTTTGCATCCTCCAAACTTATCGGTATACAGCTCTTGGAGAGGAATCGGCAACCCAGCCTGTGGTACTTGCTCCCACTTTTGGTTATGTAGACAGTTACCTGCTTTTCTTCGGTTGGCTGTGGTGCTGGTTCGCTGGCTGTTTCGCCGGCTGCTTTGGTTGTTATATAAACACAGGATTCATTGGGTTCCCACCTTACATCGGCACCCAAGGCTTCGGCGACCACGCGCAGCGGAACCATGATTTGGCCGTCAATTAGCCGGGCTTGGACGGCCGGGCTCAACTCTATCCCGTTTACCACAATACGTATCGGTGAGACAGCGAAGGCAAGCCCTGCAAGACTGAGGAAAACGGCAACACCCACGAGTATGCTCCGGAATACACGCATGGCCATAACCCTCCTGATTCTTTTGTTGACTGGCTATCGGCGCAACCTAGCTTCCTCCCGTTGTCTTACCCCCACTGAGCTCCTCCAGGAGTTCCTTGACATAAGCATATTCGGCATCCTCAATGTAGACCTTGTTGAGCTGCTGGATCGCCTTCTTCACCTCCCCAAGTTCTTTATAAGTCACACCCAATAGGTACCGGAACAACTTCATGTGTTCATCGGTCATCTTTCGCTTGTTGCTGGAGCCTTTCTCCAAAACCTCGAGGGCAAGTTCAGGCTTGTTCAAGCCTAGAAAGGCTGAAGCCAGGGCGTTGATGACTACCAGCTCCTGCTCTACCTCTGTTGGCAAGGACTGCAAGACTTCGATCACTTTCTCATACTCCCGCAGGAGTCCGAGTCCGAGGGTGTTGGCGTAGTTTGCCTTGGCCACATAGTCGTCGGGCCTGGCAGCCAGATACCTTTCAAACACCTTGGCCGCTTCCTGGTAATTCCCGAGGTTCCCACCTTCGTTGCCATCCCAGCAAGTCAAAATCTGCCCCTATTTACATTTCATAGGCGGCACGTTGATCTCCTTCGGTATCACCCCGACACGCTGTGCCCAGACCAGCACTTCAGATTTGAACACGTCTATGGGCACCAGCTCCTCCAGGGGTGACCATTCAGGTGCAGCACTCTTTCTCACGCTGACCTCCTCCCCAGCATCCTCATGATGCGCTCCGCGAATTCGGCCACCCGCTCGATCCCGGCCTCCAGCAGCGCCATGCTGTCAGATTTTCGCTCTCCACCGTGTTCGGTAGGCCTCGGCCACCTCCCGGGCACACGCGTCCGGGTTTTTGAGGATCGTGCGGCCCCAGTAGGTGAAGACCAGCTAGCCGCGGGTCTGGAGGTAGTTGCGCTTCCTGGCGTCAAGTTCCAGCGTGTCCGGGTTGCCGTGATACGCAAAGCCGTCGCAATAAATAGACGGCCAACCTCACATCTGGCCAGGCGAAGTCGGGAACCGTGACAAGGCGCCCTTCTTCGTCGCGGATGTCGTAGTCCTTCTCTCTAGGTGGGATGCCGGTACGCTCAAGCTCCTCTATCTGGTGGTCGAGGGGCGCGGCAGAAAATACACAACATCAAGGGAAACCTGGATGAAAAAGTAACGGCAAGGGATGGCGATTCAACGTGTTTGCTCCTTGCCAAATAGATACTGTAGTAGGGGCGAGTGGGCCAAACTACTTGGCCGATTTCTCGAGTTTGGCGACCCTTGCAACAAGGTAGCGGGTGTCGGTAGAGATGTCGTCGAGTTTGCTTTGAATTCGGTCGAGTCTGTCGTTTTGGACCTCCCGGTCATCGAACAGGGCGCGAACCTCATCGATGACCTCGGTTTCAAGACGGGCTTCAAGCCGCAGTTGGTCTTTCTCTACGCACTCGAAGCGCTGCTCGACGTTTCCAACATGATTCGAGCCGTATCTGGCCCTCAGTGAGTCTTTCTAGATGCTGAAGCACTAATTCTTGGAATTTGTCATTATCTATCGACATCGTTCCTCGAAAAGTTCATTTAACAGACTTAAGGCCCTTGATGAACTCAGTCAGGCGCTCGATCTGTTCCGGATCCAAGTCCTTCGTAGTCTCCAAGAGTTCCCGGATGTGGGGCGGGATCTCTGGAGCCGGAAGATCATTGGCAAAGAAGTCAGACAAGGAAACCCCGAGTGCGTTGCAGATCTTCTGGAGAGTCGAAACAGTCGGCTCTTTGTGCTCGCGTTCAAGCACATTTAGAAACGAAAGAGAGACGCCGGAGTGTTTGGCCAGCGCATATCTGCTAATCCTATGTCTTTCGCGTAGCTGTCTGATTCTTGTTCCTGGATGCATTGGGACCTCCTGGAGTCCTCCATAAAGGACTATACCATAGAACAGATTCTTCATCTATATCCTCAATAGTGTATTAATTATATACACTATAATGGATATAACGAAATCGGGGCGAGTGAGGTGTCAGTCTCTAGACGTCCAAGGGTTTCTCTCCAGGTGGTGGGGGAGATAACAGAGCTGGTCAGATCCATGGCGGTTACTATGGAGAGGCTGGCAAGATTATGCGAGGCAAAAGGGGGGTTTTTCTCTATCTATTCAAGACGTCGTCGATGCGGAGGAATGCTCCTTGCTCTTGCGGGGGAACCGTCGAATAGGCCCTGTCCATAAGTTTGTTGTGACAATTCTCACCCGAAACGCATACCATGGGAATCGAGGGAGCGAGAAATGCGATGTCGCTCCCTCGGAGAAATCTACATTCACCGGCCCTGTACGGGCCTGTGGTGCTAAAGCGGTTGACCTTGCCACTTGAACATGGCGGAGTCAAGCGCTATCGACGGAGGTGAAGTCAGATGCCAAGTCCAGGCGGTGGCTTCTGGCATTGGATATTCATCCTGGCCGTTTTCACGATCGCGGTGCTCGCGCTCTGGTGGGTGTAACTCATTGCCATGCTGTGCGGGGAAAATAGGCACAATTTCGACCTGACCTCCTCGCCAGCATAAGGGGAACCGGGATCACCACCAGGAGTCGCTTGCGACAAGCAGGGATAGGATTCTAGTCCTACCCTGCTTTTTGAATGTCCGCGTCCCCGGCCAGCACCCGCCATCCCCTCCGGACGCTTTCCGTATGGCACCTGTGGTCACGATTCACCTGCACGCTCGACACCCTATGTGCATACCATATGAACTGAGGAGGTGGGCAACAATTACACCTACTTCCTTAACAAAGTTCGCATTCCATAGCCCCACACGGGCTAGTGGTTTTGAGGCGGTTGGCCCTGTGGCCCTGGCGCCGGCAGGCCACCCGCTAAGGACGGAGGTGAAGTCGGATGGAGGAAGAGCTCAAGGCGGCTGAAATCACACCAGCTGCACCTGGTGCCAGCGGTAGCTATTGGCATTGGGTATTCATCCTGGCGGTCTTCACCATCGCAGTGCTCGCGTTCTGGTGGTTCTAAACGCATTCTCCTTTATGCTCTTCCTGCAGCTTTACGACGCAACCTAGAGTCCCCACCAGAAGCCGAACATAACAAGCAGGGGCAGGATTCCAATCCTCCCCTGCTTTCTGTATATAGGGCATCATATCCGGAACAGATGGCTGATTTACCCGCCCTCCGCCCCTACTGGATTCCTATCCTGAGAATGGGTTCTACCCATCTTTGCCCTTAGATGGTGCGAGCCCCGGGAGTATGGGCCGCTAATACTCATTATAGGGTGCCCTTTCATTATAGGGTGCCCTTTCCGTGCGATCTTTGAAGGAGTGCGTATGTGCTTCGGCTACTGATGTTTCCCCCTCATAGTAGTGGATATGTTCCGTGCTTGAAACACGCACAGACGGGCCGGTAGAGACTGAATAGGTATGAAAGTGCCCTGCATCGAATGTCGTTCGTCCAGAAACCATATGGCTATGATCTCTATCAGGCAAAGGCCTCGGAGTCCCACTCACCCCGAGCATCCAGTGATTGTGGTCCTTTACGAAAGAAACCCTTGTTTCATAAGAATGGACATGCTTGGTGTGATCCTCGCTCAAAGGGATTCCTCCTTTCCGGCCTTGAGAGAGGATTTTTCGTTATGGCCGGCTCTGTACACTATATGACCCAGGCCTTACAGGGGAAACTTGCCTACCAGGGCTAGGCTTGGGACGGCCCGAGCGGACCAGGCTGCCCGGGTTGACCGGGCTACGCAGTCTGCTCAAACTCCCCCTCACTCTGGACAATGGATCTCAAGAGGATGCCGAGGACCTCCAGGTAGTGGTCGGCTTCCAGCCGCATAAGGTCTACCACCCGTGCCCAGATGAGGAGAGGACCTTCTTTGGGGCCGGGCCCCTCCGGGACGCCGGGACTTCCGGGGTGCCTGATGTCTCCGGACGCTGTTTATCCCTGGCGTCATGATAGCGCTGAGCACGACGGTTTGTTATACTCAGATTAGAGTGTCATGTGATACTGTGCGGAGGGGTAGTGACGATGTAGGGGTAGGCCCGGTTACGAGAACCTGACTTCCCGACTATCCGGCAGAAGGGCATTTGATTTACGGGGCGGGACGTTATCGAAGAATATGTTGATCTCGAGGTACGGCTATTCGGCTGGTGGCACCAAGAAAAGCAGCTCCTTCGATCGGGGGTTCACGCGAGCCGTCAGGCGCGCTATCGCAGGGGATCAGCACCATAATCCGGAATAAGCACCACGACGTGGGATAGGCAAGGTGACCCGGGATGGGGCGCCGCAACTTGGGATAAGGCGGCCACAACCCGGGATGAAGAATCGTAATCTGGAAAGGCCCGGATCGAGCCCCACTCCTTAGGGGAGGGGCCATATCAGGAGGAGAGACCAGCAATGCAAGACAAGCTAAGAGTGGCGTGCCTGCAACTCAACGCCTATGCTCTCAGTCGCGCGGAAGAGGGATTGGCTCATGCCCTTGAAATGATCGACCGGGCGGCGGAGGCCAGACCCGACTTGATTGTCCTGCCTGAATGTACCTATCCCGCCTACTATCTTTGTGGTTGGCCGTCGCGGGATGTCGCTCTGAGGCCTACCCACGAGGTAGTCAGACTTTTTGCTGAGAAATCAAGAAAGTACGGTTGTTTCCTGGTGGTAGGGGTTGCCGAGGAAGCCGCCGGCGGCAAGGTATACAATAGCAGTTTTCTCCTTGGCCCGCAGGATAGCCCGCAGGACGGGCCCGTGCCGCGTGCACGAAAACAGTTCCTCTGGCATTTCGACTCATGCTGGTTCGCTCCCGGCGACACTCTGGAGGCCATTGAAATGCCCTGGGGCAAGGCAGGTATGTTTATCTGTGCTGATGCACGCCTGCCCGAAATCCCGCGGGTGCTGGCGCTGCAAGGGGCACGTCTTTTTATCGATCCTACTAACCTGGTTTCGACAGGTAGGGATGAGACGCAGTTGACTAACCCGCAGGTGGAATACATGCTGAAGGCAAGGGCCATTGAAAACCATGCCTGGGTGTTGGCCGCTAACAAGGTGGGGATGGAGGAAGAGAGCATTCTCTACTGCGGCCGAAGCTCGATCGTCTCACCACAAGGTGAGGTTGTCGCGCAGGGAAGCTCCCACCTGCCCGAGGTAGTAATAGCGGATATCCCGTTGCCATTTGCGGAGCCTGCGGCAGTCGACGGGGTTTTTGACCCCCTGGGGGAACGACGCCCTGAGACTTATGGTATCCTTACCCGGCCATTCGCGGAACTCCCGGCGTCTTCACATCTTACGGAGGCCGTGGTCCCGGAGCAGAAATACCCTGTTGTAGCCGCGTTGCAGATTGATCCAGGGATGGGGACCGAGCGCCTGCAGGGAGGGATCGGCTCGCATCTATACAATCTTGCTGTGCAGGGGGTTAACATTGTCGTCTTGCCGGAATTCCCCGCCAGACAAACCGGAGCGGGAGAGGAAGGGCGCACCCAGGCGGACCGGACCAGAGTCATTGTGGGCCTTGTGGAGAGGATGACAGCCGGGATGGAACTAGCTGTGATCATCTCCGGGGATGAGTCGGATGGCGGGAGGTATTACCGTACGGCGTTCTTTATCGAAAAAGGAAAAGTACTGGCCAAATACCGGAAGGTTCATCTCGATGCTCGCGAAAAGGCCATCTATACGCCCGGCGAAGGGGACTACTGCGTCATCAAGACCACATATGGTAACCTTGGGATCATGCTCGGATATGAAGGGTTGTTGCCGGAGGTGGCGAGGGTTCTAGCCCTGTCGGGTGCGGATGTCATTTTGTGGCCGGCCTGCTTTGCAGTCAACCGGCAGGACTGTTTTGCCCGGACCCGTGCGGCAGAAAATCGCGTCTTTGTCGTAGTGAGCAACGCGGTAGGGCCACACGGGATCGGGGAAAGCTTGATCGTCGATCCCCGTGGAGCGGTCCTTGCCCAGGCATTTCGGGGCCGGGAGCAGGCCGTCATGGCTATGTTGCCTCTGGCGGAGGCACGCTGTAAGGCTGTGGTCCCTGGCACGGATGTGCTGCGAGGGCGGCAACCTTCGCTTTATAGGCGGCTTATAGAGTAGCTACAGCGGGAAGGCATTCCGCAGGGCTAGCCGGCTTGACAGGCGAGGAATGGCTGGAATTATGTCCTCCCAGGCCCCGGGCTTGGGGGGAGACCATGCTATGGGTATTATAGGTATTCCATCACCGCCCGGGCATATATCTCCGCCGCGAGCCTAACCTGGCGGATTTCCACGAATTCGTCTGCGTGATGGGCCAGAGAGAGGTCGCCCGGCCCAAAGATGACGGTTGGAATTCCCGCCCTGTTGACAAGGAATGTCATGTCACATGAGGCCTCGAATCCTCCAACCCCCGGGTCGGCGCCAATGGCGGTGCGAGTTGCGCGACGAAGGGCCGACACCAGCTCATGGGATGGGTCGGTCTTGGATGGGGGCAAGAACCTCAGTTTCGAGACAGTTGCCGAAAGGTCCGGGTCATTCACTTTACACTGTGCTATGACAGATTCAATCTCGGAGAGGGCTCCCTCCTCGGTCTCACCAGGCACAAGCCGCCTATCGATGGAGATCCGGCAGGAGTCGGGGATGATGTTGAGGGCGCGCCCACCCCCAACTGTGGTAACGGCGAGGGAGGCGTGGCCTGCGACGTCATCTTTATGGGTTTCTACAGCCTCTGCCAGCCCGTCAAGGGCTATTATCACCTTCGCCATCTTTGAGATGGCGTTGATGCCGAGACGCGGGGCGCTGGCATGAGCGGCCTTCCCCTGGACGTCGACATAGCACCTCAGAACCCCTTTGTGGGCGACCTTAGGTATCAGCGAGGTGGGTTCCCCTACGATTGCGGCCGTCCCGGTCAGTCCCTCCGCCAGGGCCAGCTGGGTGCCGAGGCCGCCGGTTTCCTCCCCGCTCACGGCAGCTAAAACGACGGTGCCAGCGAGGGGAACGCCGCTCTCGGCAAGGACCTCCAGCGCAGCCACCATGGCTGCCAGGCTGGCCGTAGCATCGCAGGCGCCAAGCCCGTAAATGCGGTCATCCTGGATCTCGGCCTTGAAAGGATCCCTGGTCCATCCATGGCTTCCGGGCGGCACAGTATCAATGTGAGAATTCAGAATGAGGACTTTTCCCGGTCCCTGAGAGCCTCCATCTCCCGGCCTTTCAGGACCCACCTCGGCAATGAGGTTGTACTTGCGTCCTTCCCGCAGGCTGACATGGTAGCGTATTCTCTGCTCTTCCAAGCGTCCCACAAGATAATCTATGGCTGCTTCGCTATCCTGGTAGGTGGGAATAGCGATGAGGTCTCTCAGGATGCTGATAGATCGATTAGAGGCTTCGGCAGGGTCAAAGGTTTGCGCGGCCACCGGTTTCGCTCCCTTCTAGGTGAAACTCTCCCGGCTACATGTAATTCTACGGGAACCAGCCAGAGCTACTGGACGCAACCAGTAGAACCATGGGGCCACGGGGTGCCCCGCGGCCCGATTTCACAGCCTCGCGACAATGAAGCCTCCGGGACCATGAGTTCTCCCGGATTGTGAACCCCGGCCCGGTTATGCTCCGGCCGGGCCGGGTATGCGATTACAGGTGCTTCAGCCGGCCCCTGTATTTCGCAATGTGCTTCTTATTGGCCTCATCCCCGCCGGGCATGTTGGAGCTTATCCACACAGGCGGCTCAAGCCCCATCTCGAGCATGGCTTCTATGGCGGAGACAACCATGCAGTTGATGGCGAAGGCATTTACCATGGTGGAGCTTGGTCCGACCTTGGCCCCACCAAGGCCTTCGAGTTCCACTACTGCGTCGCCCACGGGCATGTGGTTGTCGATTACGACATCAACCTCTTCCAGCTCGAAGAGGTTCTTCTTGCTGGGATGACGCGCCGGGTGGTCAGGCGGTATGAATTTTGAGAAGGTCGGAGAGGTGATGGCGATCACCTTGGCCCCGCGCTTCTTGCCCTCTATTGCGGCGTCAATGGTGACCCCATTGATCCCGTAGGCGTTCACGACTACGAGGACATCCCCCTCGCCAACCCCGTAGTACTCAAGCACTCCCTTTGCGTACCCGGGCTGCCTTTCCACAAAGGTGCTCCGGGTTGCGCCGAAGGAGAGGGAAACACCTGGGTCGAAGATTGCGTTAACCGGCACAAGGCCCCCTGTCCGGTAGAACATTTCCTCGGCGCCCATGTAAGAGTGACCGCCGGTGCCGTACACGTAAACGAGCTTGTCCTTTGACAGGGCCTCGGCAATCAGGCGCCCGGCCTTCTTTATGTTCTCGCCTTCCTTGTCGGCGATTTCCTGGAGAAGGCCCAGGATCTTGGAACGGTACTGTTCGTACGCTGCGGGCATCGAAACCTACCTCCTCTATTATGTTTGCTCGTGTTATGTTGAGCTCCCCTACAGGGCTTCCCGCGCCGGGAAGGGCGGGATATCGGGAAGACCATTGTTCTGGAACCCACCAATGAGACCTATCACAAATTGATGGGCTTACCTTCGGCAAGTGACTTCTCGATAGCCTCGGCGACTCTCACTGCTTCCATGGCGTCGCGGCCCGTGGTCACCGGGTCCATGTCGTGGAGGAGACACCGCACAAAGTGGGCAAGTTCTTCGGTATAGACGCCTGTGGTCACCCCGTGCAGGTTGGGAGAGTACATGACATCAGGGTAGTAGATATCCTGCTCCCCCTGCACAACGATTCCTATATTGTAGGCCTCCACGCTGATCATGCCCTTGGTGCCCACAATCTCCATGCCTTTCTCGAGCGTGTTGCTCCTGACCTGGTTTCCGGTCTTGGGCATAACCCACGATGTCTCAAGGCTTGCCATGGCGCCGTTTTCAAACTTCAGCAGGGCAAAGATAGCGTCATCCACGCCTAGGTCTACAAGGCGTTTCCTCGTCCCCATGGCATAGACCTGAGTAACCCTGCTGTTGAAATACCAGTGTAGGATATCGATATCGTGGACCCCGAGGAAGAAGGCCACCGACGTCCGGCCGCCCAGCCTGAGCCCATTCACTATTGAGGTCCCCCGCCATGCCCTCGCGTGGATTACATCGCCGATGTCCCCGCGCCGGATGGCTTCATACGCCTGCACAAACCTGGGATCAAACCTAAGGCAGTGGCCGACCATCAGCTTCACCTTCGCCTCATTACAGGCGTCGATTATTCGCTGGGAGTCCTCGACACTCAATGCGAGAGGCTTTTCGATGAATATGTGCTTGCCTGAACGCGCTGCCGCGATCGCAGGTTCAGTGTGAAGCTGGTCCGGGAGACAAATGGCCACCGCGTCGACATCCGGGCGACTCAGGATATCCTTGTAGTCAAGGTAGGGCGTTACACCCAACTCCTTGCCCAGTGCCTCAACCCGATTCTTGTCCACATCTGCCACGGCAACCAGCTCGACGGTATCCATCTGCTTGAATATCCTTGAAAAGAGCTGTCCCATGGCTCCAATGCCTATAACTGCCAACCTTACTCTTTCCATTCCACAGCCTCCTCCATTTGCCTGCGCATGTCTCCGGTTGCCTGCGCATGTCTCCGGTTGCCTGCTCATGTCTCAGGGCGGGGCCGCGTGGCAGACGCCCGGAGCGCATCGCCTGAGCCGGGACTGCGCTGGCGTTTCGCAGAAAATACCTTATATCAGCCTCGGCCGGGCGTCCCTTGCCGACTCCCGTGCAGCAAGGGCTACCTTGAGGGCCGCAAGGCCTTCATCTACCCCGACCTTGGGCGCCACGCCCTTGTCTATGCACTCCAGGAAGTGTGATAGCTCGGCCTCGAATGCCTGAGAGCGGTCAAATCCAATGGGATAGCGGTGCCCCGCCTCAGAATTGACCACCACCGAGTCATCTACGGTGTCCACGTTGATGATACCCTTGTCTCCGATGAGTTCCAGTTTGGCGCTTGCCCTGAAAGGCAAGGAGTCGGAGAGTCCCCAGGATACCTGAATTGACCCTAACGCTCCGCTTTCAAACCGTACCAGGATGAATGCGGAGTCTTCCAGGTCAGGATTACCGAAGACAAAGGTGCCGGCTTCGGCGCTTACCCTTTTGATGGGGCCCGCAAACCACATCAAGAGATCTATATCATGGATTGCAAGGAAGGATATTATCGGGTCTCTTGTGGCTACCCTCTTGGCGGCATCGCGGATATTGAGCCGCTGGGAACGGACTGATATCAGTTTGCCGATAGCCCCCTCCTGCACTGCCTTTTGGGCCACTATGAAAGGCTTATGAAACCTTTCCACAAATCCTAATTCGCACAGTATCCCGCTCTGGCGCACTGCGTTTACAATGGCCTCCGCATCCTCCAGGGTGCTGGCTATTGGTTTTTCGAGGAGGACATGCTTCTTGTGACGCGCTGCTGCCAGCACCGGCTCCCGGTGGAGCGCATCAGGAGTACATATGCTCACCCCTTCTAGACCGGGCTGAGATAGCAACTCCTCATAATCCGCAAAGGCCTTGCACCCGAGCCGTGCCGCAACCTCGTTGGCCCTTGCGGCGTCGACATCCGCCACCCCCACTATACGGGCTCCGGGGAGCCTCGAATAGATTTGGGCATGGACCTGGCCGATATAGCCCACTCCGATTACTCCAACTCCGACTTGCCTCATATTTCAGCCTCCTAGATCGACGGCAGAACCAGGGTATCAGCAATGTCATCAGCGGGCAACACATAGGCCCTGGCCCCTGATCCATGTTTTGCAAAGGCTCTATCGACGGCTTCCTGGGGCGAGTCCGCCCAGGAGAGGCCGAGCTTTGTCGCAGTCTCTTTGTCAATACCTCGTGATACGAGGATGCATTCTACCTGCTTGCCCCAAAGGATGCGGCTCGTGAGGGCCATGTGCGATGCGGCGCTCAAGTCTTGTATCTGGCCGGTCTCCACCAGGGCCTTTATCTCTTCAAACCTGGGGTACCCAAACTTGAGGATTTCAGGGTGCTCAGGGGCGATTCCATCAGGGCAGCCGGCGGCAAGCACCACTGTGCCCCCGTCTCTTACCAGGAATTCCGCCATGAAAAGCCCGGCCACGGCGGCCCAGAAGTCGGTAGCCCACGGGCCTGCACCGCTTATGAGGATATCGGCCTTCCCGGGAAGGTCAACCCGGTACATCTTCTCGGCAAACTCCACGCACTCCCGGTGAGCCAAAACAAAATGCCCTGAGGAAACAAAGGCTATCTCATCATGCCGGTTTAACACCACGTTTACGATGAAGTCCAGGCCTACCTGCCCGGCTACGGCCTCCATTTCCCTGCGAATGGGGTTGTCGACCTTGCCCATTATGTCTTGTGCTGCAAAATCCACACTGCGCCAGTGAGTCCACCCGATGGTCTCGCTGCCGCATACTCCCGGGTCGATGATCTTGCCGCCGCCGGACCAGCCGGCGCTCCGGTGGGGCTTAACGCTTCCAATGCCTATTTTGAGGTCTGCCTCGTATACCAGACGGTTGACCTTGATGGGGGTTCCGAGCTGGGTTGTGCCCATATCTATGAGATTATTAGGATCAGACCAGTTATGATTTACCACCCTGACCTTTGATAGCACCTCGGTACCAAGCATGGCCCGGATTTCCTCGTGAGTCATCGGGCGGTGTGTGCCTAGCGCCAGGACTATGGTTATATCGCTGTCGTCCACCCCTGCCAGGTTGAGTTCCTCAAGTACGGCAGGGACAACCATCTTGAGGGGCATCGGCCTGGTAAGGTCCGGCACGATAAGGGCCACCCTTTTGCCCGGGGATGCCAGGTCCTTCAGGCGTTTTGACCCGGCCGGGTTTCTGAGGGATTCGATTATGGCCTGAACCGGGTCCCCAATTGCCGGGACATCATGGACCTTGGGGATGCCCAGCAATGATCCGGCCGGGATGGAGATATTACATTTTCCTCCGTCGAATGATAACTCTAGAACGAGGTCTTTCACCCTGCGACTTCACCCTCGCGATTGAATTGCCTACTGGGCAATGATGTTGCAATCCCCCGGCTCCCAGTAGACTGTAACCTGATCTCCCGGCTTATAGAGCCTCGAGCCACCCACATTTTGCTCGTCTACGGTCAATACCTGGTCTGAGTTATCCACCAGGATGTTATACCGGACAGTCGCGCCCATGAAGAATACATCTCTCACCCTGCCCGGTTGTGAATTCATGCCGGGGCCGGGCTGCCCGGTGAGGCTCATGTTTTCGGGCCTTATCGACACCGTGAGCTCTTGCCCGGTTTTCAAAGCCATATTATCTTCACGGACTACCTTGATGGTAAATCCGCCGTCGGTGTTGATCGTTACGAAGCCAGCCGCTAACTCCTGCACCTTACCGGTTATTATGTTCGATGTGCCCAGGAAGTCAGCCACAAAGGTGTTGACCGGCTTCCTGTATAGCTCGGTAGGCGTCCCTACCTGGATGACCTTGCCCTTATTCATGATGACGATGCGGTCTGAAAGCGTGAGGGCCTCCTCTTGGTCGTGAGTGACAAATATGGTCGTGATTCCGATGCGGTTTTGAAGCCTCTTGATCTCGCCCCTCATTTGCTCCCTTAGTTTCTTGTCCAGGGCGCTCAGAGGCTCATCCAGCAACAGCACGGATGGCTGGATCACTATCGCCCGGGCAAGGGCCACACGTTGCTGTTGCCCCCCGCTCAGCTGTCGCGGGTACCTGTCGGCAAGATTAGGGATCTCGACCATCCTGAGTGCCTCATCAACGCGTCGTTTGATCTCTTCACGATTGAGCCCTCTCATTTTCAGGCCAAAGGCAACGTTCTCCGCAACGGTCCTGTGGGGGAATAGGGCGTAGTTTTGGAATACCATGCCTGTGTTCCTGTAGTACGGGGGAACGCGGGTCATGTCCTTTCCCTTGATTATGATCTGGCCGGTCGTTGGTTCTTCGAAACCAGCAATCATGCGAAGAGTCGTTGTCTTGCCGCAGCCGCTTGGTCCAAGCAGGGATATGAATTCTCCGGCCTCTACTTCCAGGTTAACGTTGTCAACGGCGACAGTATCCTTTCCAAACATCTTGGTGACTCCGCGTAGTTCCACATCCGGCATGGGTTCCACCTACCTTCGATTCTCAAGAATTCCGTGGGGCCGGGCCGGGGCCCCGCCATTACGGCGGCCCGGCCCCGAATTGCCGAGCGAGATCACTTGTTGAATATCTTCATCCAGCGTTCCTGCCACTTGGGCAGCTCATTTACGATGTGTTTCCAGTCGAATACCAGGAAGCCCTTGAGGCACTCCTCGCCATAGGGCATCTTCTGTGCCAGCTCCGGCGTGAGAGTGACCTTCTTATTCACCGGCCCGTAGAATATCTTCTCGGCCATTCCCTTTTGGGCTTCAACAGAGATATGCTGGTTTATCATCTTCTCCGCCAGGTCTCTATTCTTGCAGTTCTTCACCACGTTGATGAACGACCTGATTCCCGGGACGCCCTCTTTGGGACGGACGTACTTGATCGGGAACCCTTTGTCGCGCATCGCCCAGGCGGGGCCGTTATACCAGACTGCGAGCCATGCCTCGCCGCGCTCAAGGAGGGCATAGACGTCAGAGTCGCTCGCATAGGTGGTTACTACGTTCGGCTCGAGTTTCTCAAGCATCTTAAAGCCTGGGTCTATGTTATACTCGTCTCCGCCTTCCAATCTAGCAGCCATTACGATAAATGCCAGGGCGGATGCATTTCCGAACGATGGTATGGCAACCCGGCCCCTGTACTCAGGTTTCCAGAGGTCGCGCCATGAGGTGGGCGGAGTCTTTACCTTTTCGGTGTTGTATGCAATACCCACTTCGGCGAGCAGAATGGCGGGGCCATAAGGAGGCATTTGCGCCTTATCCCATACGTCGGCGAGATTTGGCACGTTCTCCTTGCGAAGAGGCCACAGCAGATCTTCTTTGATCGCATTGATGGTCATAAGTTCGGTCAGGGTAACTACATCGATTTGGGGATCTGCCTTCTGGGCCCTTATCCGCGCAAAGATGTCTGCAGAGCCGCCGTAGGAGAGGACCACCTCTGCCCCATACTTCTGCTGGAACGGCTTGTAGACGTATTCTTGAGCCATCTTGTCCCAGTCTCCACCCCAGCCGCCAAAGACGAGCTTGGTTGCGGCGGAGCCGCCCGGCGAGAAGGAGAGTACCAAGAGAGAAAGCGTGACGACCAACCAGAGGATTCTTCTCTTCATCTTCATAGCTCCTTTCTAAAAAGTTGTATCCCGTGCCACACTACACATAACCGCATTATCGCATTATCCTGTAGCCAATACTGCTCCTGCCGGACCACCACCTCCTCACCTTGATTCTGTCCTGGGTCATGGGCAGGGGATCTATTGCTTGGATACAAATGCACTGGCCCCCTGAATTGCGTATATGGCCAGGACCCCACCGATCGCGAGCACGCTGGTAAGAGCAGATATTGCTGCAATCGCCGGCTCGAAATTCCACATGATGTCGGTAAAAACCTTAACCGGCAACGTCACCACCGACGGCGACGAGAGGAAGAGCGATACTACGGAATCGCCGAATGACGTGATAAAGGCAAACATCGCCCCTGAGAATATCCCGGGCATCATGATCGGCAAGGTGACTTGAGTGAAGGCCTGGATCCAGTTGGCGCCAAGGTTCATTGCGGCCTCCTCGAGCGACTCATTGAAGCCCTTCATGGTAGATGTCACAGTCCTTACTACATATGGGGCCGTCATGACTGCGTGAGCCATGATCATGCTGGGGAGGTTGAGCCCTATCTTCGTTACGGAATAGAACTGGAGCAGGGCGACACCTATAAGCACCACCGGGACCATCAACGGCGCGAGCAGTATCGACGATATTACGTCGCGTCCCGGGAAGTTATAGCGGGCAAGCGCAATCGAGGCCAGAATTCCAATGACAGAAGATATCAATGTTGATGCCGCCCCGACTTCCAGGCTTGTAATGAGCTCAGGGATATACCGGCCCTCCAGCAGTATCTGCCTGTACCACCTGAGGCTCAAGCCCTTTGGCGGCACGGTTATCAGGGCGGAATCGCTGAAAGACGCGTAGAGGATCACCACAAACGGCGTCAGGATGAACACATACATCAGAATAGCGAACAGGACGCCCCAGTTAAATCGTCTCATCCCCCGAACCCCCCTCCCTTAACGGGCGATTCCAGCAGCTTAGAGTAGAAGTATGTAAGCAAGAGCGCAATGATTAGTAGCGCAGTAGCTATAGCCGCCCCGAAGGGCCAGTTGAACGCATCTATGACCACCGTGTAGATCAGGTTGGAAATCATCATTACCTTGCGCCCGCCCAGGAAGGCAGGGACTACATACGCTCCCATGGAGAGGACAAACACAAGCACTGACCCGGCGAGGATCCCCGGCATACTGAGGGGGATGGTGACCTCCCGGAGCGTCCTCATCCGGGTCGCCCCAAGGTTCATTGCAGCTTCCTCGAGGGCGGGGTCTATGTTCAGCACTACGCTATAGATGGAGAGCACCATGAAAGCATAGTAGACATGCAAGAGGCCGATTAGGACGCCCGTCATATTCAACATGAGCGGCAGCGGTTGCTGTATGACCCCCCACTGGGTCAAGAGGTTATTGATGAGTCCCCCTTTGCCCAGGATGACCATCCATGCGTAGACTCTCACAACGATACTGGTATAGAGGGGAGCGACCAGCAAGACTACCAGGAGATCTCTTTTCTTGATCTTGCTCCGTGCAAGGAACAGGGCTAGCGGGTACCCGAGGAACAATGTGAGAATGGTTGTGCCAAGCCCGACAAGGAGGCTTCTCAACAATATGTTAAAGTAGTAGAAGTCTCCGAACAGCTTGATGAAATTATTTAAGGTAAAGCCCTTGCCGGGATCCGTAGGCGCATGCTGAAATGCCTGGATCATGAGTACAGCTATAGGGTAGACGAAAAGCACAGCCAGCATCAGGATCGAAGGAGCCAACAACACCATCGGGACATAAATGGTATTCTTGTACCTGTAGTAGTAGTCTGATATCCAGCCCGAGAGACTAAATCGTGGGCGTCTCATTTCTAGCTCAATCACACCGGATCACCCCTTTACTTGTAGACGCTGACGGCAATGCCCGGATACCGGGGAAGTAACCCCTCTCCGGGAGGTCCCCCATTTAGAGGCTTTTCACCTTGCCGTACATCTCACTCATATACCTCATTCCCGATCCCCCCGGCGATTCATTCTTCTAACCCGAATATTCTCATGGCATTATCTCTATAAATAAGCTGCCGGTCAGATTCCTCTATCTCAGCCGACTCTATCATGCCAATTACAAACCTCGGGTTGAATAGGACCGCATCGCTCCCGAAGACCACCCGTCCTGCGCCGACCGCCCTCACGGCGGCCTCGAGCTTGCCCCTGTCTGCGTAACTGCAACACGGGTCCAGGTAGATATTCTCGGCCTTTTCGGCATACTTGACGGCCGATTCCCACTCGGCGCCGCCCATGTGTGCCATGATGATAGGGAGATCCCGGTGCTGGCCGGCAAGTTCCGTCAGATGGGCAGCCGCCGCGGCGCTGAATGTATGGACCAAGAGCGGCATCCGGTGTTCATGGGCCCTATCTACTATCCGGGCGACCGCCCGGTCCTTCAGCGAAAAGGCCTGCTGGTCAGGGTGTAGTTTCACCCCCACGAATCTCGGATCACGGCTGTACTTTTCGATTTCATTGAGCGACTCGTCGAGGTAGTGCGGATTTACCACTACATACCCGTAGCAAAGGCCCCTGTACTTATCCAGTTGCCGGGCCAACAAGCTGTTACCCTCAATAAAGTCGTACAAGATGGCGCTGCTGGAAGAGATCACGCATTTACTTATTCCGCACTGGCGCTCAATAGCGACCAGGTCATCTATATCGGCCCGCTGGATAGGAAACATCCATTTCCCGACATGAGTATGCACGTCGACTATGTTCATAGGGATCACCCCAGCATTTTCAGCATGTTGCCGGAAAGAATGGCGTGTCTCGTGGTATCGTCACAAGCCGCCCCCATGACGGGGAGAAGGGCCGAATCAATGTATTTGAGTGGCGATCCGGACCCGAAAATGAGCCTATCCGGGCCCAGTGTATTCACTACCAGCTCTATAGCATCAGGAGAGTTGAGAAGGTGGCTTTCGATTGCGATCCCCGGGCGCTCGCTCGCCACCGTGAGGGCTTCGGCCAGGTTTCCATAATAGACGTCGGTCAGGATGCACCGGGCGCCCGTTTCAGCCACGGCCCTGCCTATTTCAGTAATACTACCAAACTCCAGGTGCCTTCCGATCCTGGTCGGGAGCATCGCTATAGCCCCGGCACCGGCGAGCCTCTGGAGCAACTTCAGGAATGGTCGGTATGAATAGGTCCAACCCTGAAACTCTGGGAAAAAGCGGAATAATTTGACGCCTGACTCTAGGCAGCGATCCATTTCAGATTCGCAGTCAAGGAACCGGTTCGGGTTTATCGTCGCAGCCGGAATAACCGTGTCATCGCACTTGCTCGCCTCGATGGCCTCGCTGTTTCCCTGGACGAAGTCATCGAAGATGCCGCGCATGCAGCACACGACGATTTTTGATACGCCATGGTCCCGCGCGATGCGTTTCACTGTGTCGAGAGAAGAGTCCACGCGCCTGCGCGGCCAGAACCCGAATAGGACGTTCGAATCGATAATCTCCATGAGGATCGCCTCCAATTTCGGGTCGGAGTGCGGACCAGTGCTGGGAACCGTCCAAAATCCAGATAGCCTAAATGGCCTGGCTATCCAGATGGCTTAAATGGTCTAGCTCAGTCTACCGGGTGTCGGGTCTCAGAGTCAGCTCAATTTTTCATCCCTGTAAACGACACGCCCCTCCACCATGGTCAGGAGCACATTGATGTCGTGGTCAAACACGACAATATCAGCATCCATCCCGGGGTAAAGCCGCCCCTTATTCCTGGATATCCCGATAATCGAAGCCGGGGTCGTCGTTGCCATCTTGATTGCATCTCGCAGGGATACTTCCGCGAGTGTTACCATCGTCCTTACAAGGCGATTAGTCGTGGCCACGCTGCCGGCAAAGGCGCTCCTGTCCAGGAGCTTGGCAACACCGTCCTCCACTATCACTTCCTGGCCGTCGCGGAGGCCTCCCAATATGTATTTCCCTTCCGGCATTCCCGCGGCCCTCATAGCATCTGTTACCAGAGCGATCTTGTCCGGGCCCTTGCACTTGTATATGAGTTTGAGAAGGGCGGCCGGGAGGTGCTTTCCGTCCGCTATGATTTCTACCGTCAGCTCGTCGAGGAGAAGCCCTGCCTCTACAAGCCCGGCATGCCGGAAGGCCTGGATCCTCCTCACTGTAGACATCGCTGAATAGAGGTGGGTAACGTGGCTGTAGCCGGCCTCTACGGCCTCGGGGATTATGTCGAAGAGGGCGTCGGAGTGCCCCATTGACGCCAGGATGCCCCGCTTCTTGAGTTCGCGCCCGAGTTCGAGCGCCCCGGGAAGCTCAGGGGCCGCGGAAACCCGGATTATATCATTCGAATAGTCAAGGATTCTCGTGTATTCAGCAGGCTCAGGATTCTTTATGTAACGGGGATCCTGGGCACCGCACATGGCGGGAGAGAAGTAGGGACCCTCGAGGTGGATGCCGGCGATCCTGGCCCCGGCATAGTCAACCCCGGGCACCAGCTTTCTTGCCTCCTTCATGTCATCGAGGGTCTTGAAGAGATCCTCCATCGAGCTTGTGAGTGTGGACGGCACTATGGTTGTCGTTCCATGGCGGGCGTGGGCCTTTGACATGTTTATGATAGCGTCCACGTTGCCATCCATGAGGTCTGAGCCCCCGCCGCCATGGACGTGTATATCAATGAAACCAGGAGTTGCAAGGAAACCCTTGCAGTCGATGGTGCGCTCCCTGTCATGTCCCTTGACCTCCCGAGAGGAGAAAATGCCCGCGATCTTGCCGCCATTCACCTCGATCGCGGCGTCATTTATTGTCCTTTCGGGAGTTATAGCCGTGACGTTGGTGAGATAAAATGGTGTACGATCCATCTGGACTCCTCCATTCAGAAGAAGTTAGAGGCCGTCGGGACTCCATCCTCAAATAAGATCCTGTTCAAATATCCTTTGAAGGGCGATAGCGGCCGCGCCCTTCATCCCCGGGTCATCAGTCATCTCTGATTTAACTATCTTCACCTGTTCGGCGAGCTGCTTCAGGGCACGGGCTGAGGCGCTCTGTCTTATGAGCTCCAGGAACTCCTCCCCGGCCTGCATGAGTTCGCCGCCCAGGACGACTATCTCGGGGTTATACAGGTTGATTAGATTTGCGACGACTACTCCGACGATGTTCGCGACCTCGGCGAATACCGACCTGACGTAGGGCTCCCCCTCGTGAAGCATCTGGAGTACCTGCGTCAGATCCAGAGTATCCGTTGCTGTGCTCCACTCCGGGGAGACAAGGCCTTCCTTTATTCCCGCTCTAACCCTTTCTATGACTGCGTTCACGCCGCAGTATGCCTCGAAGCATCCCCGGCTCCCGCACTTGCACTCGGGCCCGTCATTCAAGGTCATTGCCATGTGCCCGATCTCACCGGCATAGCCGAGGGCGCCGCCGTAAATCTGGTTGTTGACGATGATCCCGGCACCTATCCCGACGCTCAAGCCCATGTAGATCAGGTGATTACACCCGCGCCCGTGCCCGTATAACTTCTCGGCCAGGGCGGAAGCATTGGACACATTCTCGATGTGAACGGGAATCCCGAATGCCTTTTCTACCGCCTCGCCGAGCGGGGCGTCTTCCCATCCAAGGTTGACCGATATCTTTATCGTCCCGGTCTCTGGATTCACCAGCCCCGGCGAAGCCACGCTCACGAATGACACCTTGTCCGAGGGGACCTGGGCACGGGCGACGAGGTCCTGAAAATTCCCGCCCATGGCTCTCGCAACCGTCTCGGGGCTCGATGTATCGATGGCCAGCTCCTTGAGCGCGCGGACGTTATTCTTGAGGTCGACGATGGCCATGAGCAGGTAGCCCTTTTGCAGGCGGCACGCCAGGATATAGGTTACCGAGGGGTTGAGCATCAGGTGGATCGGCCTCCGCCCGCCGCTTGACTCCCCATGTCCCACCTCCAGGACGTTCCCGTCCTTGATCAGCTGGCGGACTATGCTCGTGACAGCCGCCGGGGTGAGCCCGCTGATCTTTGCGAGCTCGTTCCGGGAAATAGGCTCATGGTCGCGGATCAGGGACCTGATCAAGATCCTGTTGGCCAGCTTGACGTTTTTGCTGTTATGTGGATAGTGTGAAAACACTTTATATCTCACTTTCTTATTATGTTGTATTAACTAACTTCGACATCAACATGAGAAGTCCTTCTGCCCTAAGACGTTTTTTATGTATGTTCCCAAGAACACGGGGCCTTCCAAAAAGTTGATAAGGTCAGAAGGAATTGCTCTTTCCACGGCGAATACCTACTTTGGCAGTTAATTAATGCAAATGAATAAGAAAGTTAACACTGGTAAGAAGGGGGCAGAATGAGCCTTTCAGAACCGGCTCGGCCCCGGCGTGCAAAGGTCTTTTCGCGGAGGGTCTCCTCGCAGAGACTCCGGATCCTTTGCACGCCAGCCAAGGCGCGCCATCAGGGCAAAGGCGCGCTATTGGATTTGGATGTAATCCTGAGAGGTAGGGAGTCAGAATGTCTAAGACAAGCAGGGCGTACCGTGATGCGATTATATCGCTCATCACGACAATCGAAGAAAAGGAGCAGGAGTCCATTGACAAGGCCGCGACGATCCTTGCCAAGGCCGTAGCGGAGGACCGCCTGATAAACGTCATCGGTCCCGGCGGCCATTCCAACATGGCGGTTGAGGAAACGTTTTGGAGGGCAGGCGGGCTGGCTCCTGTAAATGCGATGCTGGATGCCGGGACGAACCTGATCCATGGTGCGAAACGTTCTAATTACGTGGAGCGCACGCCCGGGTACGCAAAGGCCGTGCTGGATTCATATGGGATTACCACGGGTGACGTCCTGGTCATTGTAAATGCTTATGGTATCAATGCCATGACAATCGATTGCGCGCTTGAGTGCAAGAAGCGCGGAGTGACTTCTATCGGGATAAGCTCAACCTCATTTGCCAACTTCGTTCCCAAGGACAGCCCCGCGCGCCATCCGAGCGGCAAGAACCTTTACGAGTTGGTCGATGTCTTCATCGATAACCACCTGCCACTGGGGGATTCCATCGTCGAAGTAGAAGGTATCCAGCAGAAGATGGGCCCGACGTCGACATTTGCCAATTCTTTCACCATAAACCTCCTCATGATTAGAACGGCGGAGAAGCTTCTTGAGATGGGGATACAGCCTCCGGTATGGACGAGCGCCAATATGCCGGAGGGCGACAAGCTCAACAAGAAGTATGAGGAGATGTATTTCCCGAGGATAAAGCATCTGAGGTAGTCGCCCATGCCGCCCCCGTCGTGTGGGATGCCGAGATCGTGCGGAACGCCGAGACGGTGCGCGCGGCAAACCGAGATTGTGCTATAGACCGGGCTATGTAGCAATCAGGAGGCAAGCAACCGTGGGCGAAAGCTCGATAATGGTAGGGGTAGCCAAACTGGCCATAACTCCTCCCTTCGGCTGCGAAATGTCCGGCTTTATTGCAAGGAGGGGAGGGGCGGCCGGAGTTCATGACCCATTGTGGGCTAAGGCACTGGTTATCTCTGACGGCCGGGAGAAGGTCGCCCTGGTGGTAGCCGACCTTATCGGCATCGATTCAGAGATCGTGTCGGAGGTTCGAGCCCTGACATCGCGGCTCACCGACATCCCCGCCGGTCATGTGATATTGGGGGCTACTCACACTCATTCAGGCCCGGCAGTCCTGCGCCACGCATATCTTGGCAAGGCTGACCCAGCGTATCTTGCATGTCTCATAAAGAATCTCGCCGGCTCGGTTTTTCTCGCCAGTCAAGCACTTGAGCCAGTGCGTGTCCTGGTTGGGCAGGGCGAATGCGGGGGTGTAGGCAAGAATCGCCGGAAGCCGGGCGGCCCTACTGACCCGGAAGTGCTGGTGCTCCGCTTCGAGGGGAAAACCGGGATAAAGGCGCTATTGGTCAATTATGCGTGCCATCCTGTGGTCCTGGGCCCTGACAACCTCTTGATCTCGGCCGATTACCCATTTTACCTGGCGAGCCTGCTCGAGCAGGTCTACCCCGGGGCGCAGATTATGTTCGTCAAT
>DUSO01000155.1 GCA_012842565.1 Bacillota bacterium | reverse complement strand
TCGTATCCCGGTGAAGGCATTCGAACCTCTGCCTGAGATAGCGACGGGCGTAGATTCAAGGTTTTTGAAGGGAATTGCAAGGTTGGAAGACAGGCTAATAATCCTCGTAGATCTTGCATGTGTGCTTTCACGCGATGAATCCTCAGTCCTGGAGATGCTTGGGTGTTCAATTCAAAAGGGGGAAGAGCAGTACCGATAACTGTATCCGCCTCCGAGGTGGGGACATTCACAACGCAGGACATGGACTATGCTACGCTTGATAGGGTCATAAGGGAGGCTGAGGATCTCGGGATCCGCTTCATCGTCGTGTCCGGCGGAGAGCCCATGGTGAGAAACATCGCTGGTGGAGGCATTGAAGTCCCCGCTGTTTCAGGCGTACCAGGCGGCCCAGCCCTTCAATCATAACCACCTGCGCCCGTGTCCGATCATAGACAACCCCGAGGTTCTTGAACGGCTAGTCGCGGAAACAGGGGCCTACTCCACCCAAAGGAACGGCATCAGTGCGTCGGCTCTCTGCCAGTCCCTTTATGGGTATGCTGAGGCATGGGGAAGAGTTGCCGATGAGCTTTGGTGTCGATTCCATGGAGAAGGAGGTTATGCAATACTTCTACTCGTCCCTGCGCAGCCTTGGCTCTATGACTCGAAGTTCAAAAGGGCCTCGGACGTACTCGACACTCTGGCCGGGTGTACCACCTGATTCTCATAGGGTGGGATATCTTGAAGGGAACTTCGGGTTCCGGAGGCACCCGCCGGGCCATAATGAGCGGGATAGACCTAAAAATCAGGGATGGAAGTTCCGGGACGGCAACTTCATCTATTTGCGTGGCTGGAAAAGGACAATGAAGGGACAACGACGAGAGGGACTGGAATATATTCGGGCCTTCCCCAATATGTAGTAAGGGACGACCTGATGGTGATGGCGCCCGGCCTGAATAGGGGCATACATGGGGGGTGGCCCGCTGTGGATATTGCTGGCATAGCGCGGGAATTCATCGAGGTTAACCAGCAAAGGAGGGAGCTTGAGAGGCAGGAGGAATATCTCAAGGGGCTCCTGGTAGAGCATTTCCGTACAGCGAGGACGTCTTGGATTGAAACGGAGAAGGGCAAAGTAGGTTATGTAGAGTTTGAAAGGGTAGATTACGACATCGATATGTTGCGAAAGGCCCTCCCGCAGGCGATATTCGACCTCGTCACGAAGGTCTCGATAAACGACGTGGTGCTGATGCAACTTGTCAGAGATGGCAAGGTAGACCCGAGGGATATAGAGCCGGCGAGAAGGACCAGCTTGATTCGCCGTATCGTGGTAGCGAGGACGCTATGGTGATGTCGGCGGGGCATAACTGTAGATGCTCACTATAGGGGCACCAGCACTCCGTCATCTATGACCACCCTGGATCCGTAAGCAGCCCGGCTGAAGGCCTCCTCCGCCTGATAAAGCGGGAGGCCTTTTAGTGACATCTTATTGGGATCCCCTTCGCCGAGGCCTCGCTCGATAAGGGTAAACAGGTAATGTACCGCCTGGGGCCGGAAGCCTATGAGCCTTGCGCCGATTACGTCAGTTGCTACAGGGTCGCAACCAGCGACGATTATATCTGCATTTACCGGCTTTCCCCGGTCCGGCCCGGTTCCTACCATCCCTTTCGACGTGCTCAAGATGGCGAGATCTATGGGAAAGTGCTCGGCCATGGCCGCTATGAATCCGTGCAGGTCATCGTGAATGCCCAGGTCCTTTTTGGGAAACCCATGGATCTCCGCAGGTGGCCAGGATAGCGCGATATTCTTGATGCCAAGGCTGACCGTGGCCTCCTCGTGGACCTTTACCTGGGTAAAGGATATGAGAACATCGGTTTCGTCATACAGTTTATTTACCTTGAGCCGGGGCACCTTACCACCATGAAGCTCGAGCTCTATGTCTCTGTATGGGCCGTAGTTGAGGTCTACGAATTCCACGCCTTCTTCGTCTATAACCTGCTTATATCCGACCTGCTCCATCACCGTGGGAGTAGGATCGCCGCCAGAGCCCGCCGCGACAACTAGCCTCCCTGGCCTGCGCGCCTTGACAAGATTGATGAGGACCTTGAGTGAACCCGGCCCCACAACCGTTCCCGTCTCCGGGCCCTTTGCCTTGACCCAGTTTGGCACTATCACCACCCGGTCGCCGGGAAAGATTATCCTATCAATCGGAAGCATGTTCAATGCCTTGGTTATAGCTGTGCCTTCGTCGGGATCTTGGGCTATTGCCACTATTGGTTCCCGGATGCGTCTTTTCTCGCGCAACCTTGAGTCGCCTCCGGATAATCCTTGCCTGTATTGTAGTATGTGCCCGTGCGCCAGGATTATCCCGGCGACAGGCAGGACTATCCGGCCAGCGGGCATGATGCAATGGGCAAGAGGACCTTTAGGACCTTGTTCTCTTGACGGCCGGCCTTCTTAGAGGAACATCCTTCTTTTTGCAAGGAATATTACCGCCGCCCCGGTTACTACGAGAGACATCCCCAGGATCACCAGGAATGCGAAGGGCGAGTCCGCAAGCGGGAGCCTCACATTCATCCCGTAGAAGCTGGCAATCATTGTGGGCAGCGCGAGGACTATGGTGACCGAGGTCAGGAATTTCATTACTATATTGAGATTATTGGAAATCACCGAGGCGAAGGCATCCATGGTGTTGCTGAGGATACTGGTGTATATATCGGCCATGTCAATGGCCTGCTTGTTTTCGGTTATGACGTCCTCTAGCAGGTCTTCGTCTTCGGCGTACATCTTCAAGACCCTTGTAGTCACCTCGGTATCGGGCGGGACCTTGGCCAGCTGGGAGCGGAGCAGCTTCTCCATGACGATCTCATTTGCTCTCAATGACGTGCTGAAATACACAAGGCTTTTCTCGAGATTCAAGAGCCTGACCAACTCTTCGTTCCGCATGGAGCGATGAAGTCGCTGCTCCAGTTGATTGCTTTGCCGGTCTATCTGTCTCAGGTACTTGAGGTAAAGGGTAGCGGTGATAAACAGGATCTGCAGGAGGAATCTTGTCCTCTTGAAGGTGAAGAATGCTCTTGGTCCGCCCTTTGTAAATTCCTGGATCACCTCATTGTCGCGAAGGCACACCGTCACTATGATATTGTCGGTTATGATGACACCCAGAGGGACAGTATCATAGATAAACCCGATTCCCTCTTCGTTCTCCGCAACCACGGGCACGTTTATGAGCACAAGGATCTGGCCGTCTTCGGCCTCGATCCTGGATCGTTCCTCTTCGTCCAGGGCCGCGCGGAGGAAATCAGCCAGTAGATTGGCTTCCCTGCTGACCATCAGGATTTCTTCTTCGGTGGGATTCACAATATTGACCCAGATGCCCTTGTCTGTCAATGAGGTGACTTCGTCTGTCCTACCTTCGACGGAGGTCTTGTAGATCTTTATCATTTGAATCCCCCCTCGGCATTGCGCCGTAGCTCAGATTACGCGCGGGACCCGCAACCCAACCGGCTTGAACTGACGTATAAACTATATCTCTGAGGCGTCCCGGAGTCAATACCGAGCAGGCATGGCGGCAGGGCGGGATGCACGAACCGCTGGCAGCATGCGCCCGGCGTGGATGCGGGTAAGTGAGCTGGCATGAACTTACTGGGGGGTATGAGGAGGATGACACCATCGCCGAGAGTTTTCTACTAGAAGCTCTCCGGCCGGATAGAGAAGTTCCTGCATCAAAAGGGTTTTTCGTCAGGGGGCCCTCGTTCATGTACCGCCTAAAGATGCAAGGTTGGTTGGGATGAAGGCCGGGAGGAAGACCCTATGCAAAATGGTTATACCCCCCCGGAAGGAGGTCTCTTACGCTCCCGTCCCGCTCCACGAGTGTAACGCCTTCCCCGGCGGGCAGGACCTCGCCCACAACATAGACACGCCCGCCTGAGCGGCCCAGTGCTTCCTTCACAGCATCAATAGCCGCGGACGGGAACGTGAACACAAGCTCATAGTCTTCGCCGCCGAAAAGCGCCCAGTTGAGGGGATCCTCGCCAACTGCCCCTGCTGCCGCAAGGAGGGCCCGGCTCACAGGTATATCCCGGGCGTACACGACTGCGCCTACGTTGCTCTCCTCTGCAATGTGGTTGACCTCGCTCGAGAGCCCGTCGCTTATGTCTATCATGGCGCTTACTGCACCTGTTCCCGCGAGGGATATCCCTTCCGCAACCCGGGGTACCGGCTGGAGGTGGGCCTGTACCAACTCAGACGCCCAGGAGGATTCTTCTTCCATTCGTTTCCAGTCGCCTTTCGGCCCAGGCTCTTGTCTACGATCGCAGTTTTGTCCGGGGGGGATGTCCTGTCCCCGGCTGACATCCTGCCCCCGGCCGGTGACCTGCCTATAGCCGGTGTCCTGCAACAACAGGGTGAGGCCCGCGGCCGAGTTGCCCAGGCACCCGGTTACAGCTATGAGGTCGCCTGGTCTCGCTCCTGACCGTGTGACGGGAGCCTCAGCTTCGCCCAGGATTGCGACGTCGATGACCAGAGCCTTGGGGGACCTTACTGTATCTCCGCCGACGATCTTGACATCAAACTGGTTCGCGATCGCCATCAACCCCTCGTAGATGCCATCAACATAGGTGTCGTCCGCGCTGTCATCTAGTCCGATGGAGACAAGGGCATACAGGGGGCTCCCCCCCATGGCGGCGATATCGCTTATGTTCACCGCAAGTGCCTTCCATCCGAGCTGCCACGGGGTTATCAGCTCTTTCTTGAAATGAATCCCCTCAACGAGCATGTCGATGCTGGCCAGGAGCTTTCCACCGGGCGGAGTAAGGATGGCAGCGTCGTCACCGATCCCGAGAACTACCCTTCCTCCCGTATAGTTCATCCGTTGTCTGATGCGCCTGATGAGGCCGAATTCTCCTCCTGCAATAGTCATTCCTGCACAACCGTCCTTCCTTGCCCCTATGGACCGGTTTGCTGCTGGCACTTATCCACGATCTCCCTGAGCTCCCGGGCCGCCCCCTCGATATTGTCGGCGGCAACTACGGCTGACACTACCGCAACGCCGGCTACCCCTGTGCTCAGGACATCCGCGGCGTTGGCTTTTGAAATGCCCCCGATCGCCACCACTGGCAGGCGGGTGGCCCGGACGATACTCACAAGGCCTGGGAGCCCAAGGGGTGCCACGTCGGCATAGCTTTTGGTCCCGGTAGGGAACACGGCCGCGGTGCCGAGATAGTCCACGCCAAGCAATTCGGCGGCCGTGGCCTGGCTCGCGTTGTAGACCGTGAGACCGATGATCTTATCAGGGCCGAGTAACTTCCGCGCGAGCGGCACCGGGAAATCCTCCTGGCCGAGGTGAACTCCGTCCGCCTCTACCGCCATGGCCACGTCAACCCGGTCGTTCACGATATAGAGGACGCCGGTATCTCTCGTGATCTCGCGTAACCTGAGCCCGACTTCGACCATCCGTCTTGCATCCCAATTCTTTGCCCTGAATTGAATCGCCGTGGCACCGCCGGCGATAGCCTGGGTTACCACTTCTTCCTCAAGACGGCCTTTTGCAAGCTCCCTGTCGGTTACCACATACAGGCGAAGGCCCCTCGCGAGTGCGCCCCTTAGTGCGTCCGCGCCGTCCATATCCACATTGCCCACCATGGTTTTCATCCCCTGCACCCCGGCTGCATTTCTACCTTTAGGCCCTCGGCCAGTTGATCAGGGGTCATATTGAACAGACAATCGAAAAGCGCCGCCAAGAATGTGCCAGGGCCATGGCTGCGAGCCGCAGCCTGCTCGGCGGCATATCCATAGTATCCCAGGGCGGAAGCGGCGGCCAGCACAGAGTCGCTTTCTACCGCGGCGAATGCGGCGACAACCGATGTGGCCATGCACCCGGTACCTGTAACGTGGCGCAGCATGGGGTGCCCGTTCCTTACGAGGGCTAGCCTCTCCCCGTCGCTAACATAATCTACCGGCCCTGTCACGGCGACGGTGCACCCCAGTCTTTTCGCAGTCTCACGGGCGAGAACGTCTTTGTCATGATGTCCGCCCACCGAATCCACACCCCTGATAGTCCCACCAAACCCGCCGAGGACCGAGACCTCAGCCTCATTGCCTCGAAGTATGGACACCTTGACCTCCGACAGAATCCTCCGGCTGCTTTCC
>DUSO01000154.1 GCA_012842565.1 Bacillota bacterium | reverse complement strand
CGGGGCCAATGAATCTGCCGGCCCCGCCGGCTGGCTGTGGAGGCTGGCAAGGCTCAAGACAGGTGCCCTCTTTGCGGCATCGGTGCGGTGCGGAGCCCTGGTAGGAGGCGCCGGGCCGGAAGAGCTGGCTGCGCTTACGTCTTTCGGGGAGAATATCGGCCTTGCCTTTCAGATCATCGATGACCTCCTGGATAAGGACCAGGATCGCAGGGTGAGTCCGAGACGCACATGCGGTGAGCGCAACTTCAATCTACATGACGCGAGTGTGCCCATGTCCTTCGGCGAGCTACCTGACCTGGCGAGCGTAAAGGCCCAGGCAAGGGATCTCACCCGGTCCGCGCTCGAGGCCATTGAATTCCTGGGGTCCCGGGGGGATATGCTTCGCGCGCTCATCTGTGAACTTTTGGAAAGGACCGATTGATTCGGATGGCCCTGTATGGTATAATGCATTTTGCATAGGTAGATGGCGCAGTATCCTAGTCGGTACCCTCAGGTTCGAGGACGGGCCTAAAAATCCGTCAAGGGCACACCGATGAAGTCCCTGGTGCTGGCTTTCGACGCCCAGTCGGGGGCTGGTGCTGGGGGTTAAGGAGGTAGGGCGATCTGCAATGGCATGCAGGCGTTGACCCTGTCTCCGCGGAGACCCAAGTGCGTGGTGCGGGATCGTAATCAGGGCGCTACGGCTTGGGATGAACCTGCACATCGATGCAGAGGCCGGTCTTAGATCAAGGGCGTATGCGTTGGGTGCAGTGTAGCCTGCCTTGCGTGGCGCGGTAGGATGGCCAGATGCCTGAAAACTGCGCTGCAAAAGAGGCTAGAGCCTGACGGGTGCTGGTGAGGAAAACTCCTAGGCTGTCCTGTAGTAGGGGCACGCCGGGGATTGTAGTGTGCGCTAAGTGGCAGTCTAGCCCCTGGCATGGCGACATCCAGGAGCGATCATAAAGGGAAACCGCCACGGCGGCAACGCGGTGGAGTATCGCTGGGAAAACCAGCTAGACCTTAAGGCACAATATTTACTCGGCGTGCTGCCATCTGCCGCCCCGTGCGTAAGATAACAATGCGCGGGGTTTTTTGTTGGGCAAGAGGTGAGACAATATCCTACAGGGCAGGGCGGGTCAGGTCATCCGGGTCTGGCTCTTGACCTTTTCGCTTTCTATAGGCATCAGTTTTTCGTCTCAGATATTGCTGGGCCGCGTGGGAATAGGCCCGGGCCTCGTTGTACTGGCGGTCGTCATAGTGCTCGGCATACTCTTTGACATAATTGGTGTATCGGCTACAAAGGCGCAGGAGGCCCCTTTCCATGCGATGGCTGCAAAAAAGATATCCGGGGCCCGTGAGGCCATCTGGATAGTCAGAAATGCTGACCGTGTTGCTAACTTCTGTAATGATGTGGTGGGCGACATATGCGGTACCGTGAGCGGCGCAATTGGGGCCGGGATAGCATTCCGTCTGATTATGGTCCATCCCGGGTGGAATGAGATCCCGGCAACGATATTGATGACTGCGCTGATAGCCGCCGCCACCGTGAGCGGAAAAGCCTATGGCAAGGGTTTTGCAATGGAAGAAGCCGACAGGGTGGTACATTTTATAGGTAGGCTCCTGAGGGGAGCCAAGGACCTGATCGGCTTGGACGTCACGAGATCCAATCGCAGGAACTCGCGCGCACGCAAACGAGGCAACAGCGGAGGCAGGAGGAAGGGATGAAATAGTTGGCTTCGCCTAGGTTACTGGACAGCATAGACCTCCCCGGGGGGCTCGACCAGCTGGACCATCAGCAGATCGAGCAGCTGGCCCGGGAGGTCAGAAGTGAAATCATTCGCACCGTCGCCCGAAACGGAGGGCATCTCGCGCCCAGTCTCGGCGTGGTGGAGCTAACAATAGCCCTGCATAGGGTCTTGAAGTGCCCGCGCGACAAGATAATATGGGATGTCGGACACCAGAGCTATGCCCACAAGATATTGACGGGCCGCCTGGACCGCTTTGACACGCTCAGGAAGTATGGGGGGCTGAGCGGTTTTCCCAGGCGGGACGAGAGCCCGTTTGATGCCTTTAATACCGGTCATTCCAGCACCTCCATCTCCGCGGCCCTCGGGATGGCCATCGCCCGGGACCTGGCGGGAGAGCGTTATACGGTGGTTGCCGTGATAGGGGACGGGTCCCTTACCGGCGGCATGGCCTTCGAAGCTCTCAACCACGCCGGGCATTTAGGCCGTGACCTTATCGTGATACTGAACGACAACGAGATGTCGATCTCCAGGAATGTAGGAGCTCTTGCCGCCTACCTCAGCAGGATCAGGATGCACCCCGGAGTGCGAAAGGTAAAGGGAGACGTGGAAAGGCTCGTCGAACGTCTCCCGGCTGTTGGAGACAAGCTATCGATTGCCGTAAAGCGCGTCAAGGGCAGCATCAAGTATCTGGTCGTGCCCGGAATGCTCTTTGAAGAGCTTGGCTTTACATACCTCGGGCCGATCGACGGCCATGACGAAGCCCTCCTCGAACGCACCATACGGGATGCCAGGGACAAAGGCGGGCCCGTTTTAATCCATATAGTGACGCAAAAAGGGCGGGGTTACGGCCCGAGCGAGGAAAATCCCAGGATATTCCATGGAGTGGGTCCGTTCGATGTAGAGTCGGGGACCCTCAAATCAAAGGATGGCCCCTGGTTTACTGATTTCTTCAGAGATGCCATGGTCGAGCTCGGGCAGGATGACAGCCGCATTGTGGCCATCACAGCCGCCATGCCGGACGGTACCGGCCTTTCAGAGTTTGCGCGGCGGTTTCCGGAAAGGTTCATCGACGTGGGCATCGCGGAGCAACACGCGGTGACCCTTGCCTGCGGCCTTGCTTCCCAGGGGTTCATTCCCGTGGTGGCGATATATTCCACTTTTCTCCAGCGGGCCTATGACCAGATCATACACGACCTGGCCCTGCAACACCTCCATGTAGTCCTGGCAATAGACAGGGCCGGTCTGGCCGGGGAGGACGGCCCCACTCATCACGGCGCATTTGACATATCATACCTCAGGGCGGTGCCCGGGATGGTGGTCCTCGCCCCGAAGGATGGGGAGGAGCTCAGGGAGATGCTCCGCTGGGCGATCCTCTCAGAGGGACCTGTAGCCATCCGGTATCCCAGGGATGCCGCCCGTCCGGTGCTAACCACCCGGGTGGGAATGAAGCCCGGATTTGGCCTCCCGAAAGCGGAGGTGCTCAGAGAGGGTAAAGATGTCACCCTAGTTGCCCTTGGCAGCATGGTGAACCTCGCCCTCGATTGCGCCAGGACCCTGTCGAGATACAATGTGAGCGCCACCGTAATTAATTCGAGGGCTGCGAAGCCTATCGACATCGAGACTATCGGCCGTTTTGCCACGGGGAGCGCCATGGTGGCGACCCTCGAGGAGAATACCTTGACGGGCGGTTTTGGAGAGGGTGTGACCCAGGGGCTTCATGACGCCGGCCTCGGGGACATCCCGGTTGTGCGGTTTGGCCTGCCTGACCGTTTCGTCGAGCATGGTCCCCGTTCACTACTATTGCAGAGGTGCGGGCTTTCGCAGGATAATATAGTCAAGAGCATTCTATCCCAACTCGGGTCCCGGGTTGCGGGGCGAGCTGAAGATGACCGCAAGTGGACATGACGGCAGGAGGCGCCTGGATCTCCTCCTGGTAGAAAGGGGTGTCTTTGACTCCAGGGAAAAGGCCCGTCGCTCGATAATGGCAGGCGAAGTGCGGGTGAACGGCCGCGTCGAGGACAAGCCCGG
>DUSO01000153.1 GCA_012842565.1 Bacillota bacterium | reverse complement strand
GGCTTGCGGGTTTCACGCCGGAGATATACGTGGTCGTCCGTCCGAGTCCATACCAGCGTAAATGAAGAGATAAAAATGATCCCGGAGAAAAACAGGATGTATCAAGGGCAAGGGTGCGAAATGTAGGGTACAAGATTGTCAGTGCCGACATAGTATATCTGCTTGTGGAGCGTTCCCTGGACTATGACCTTGCCGGTCTTGACAATAGCCTTCATGTTGGTGAGCCTCGCCACGACATCCACGATCTTGACGGCCGGGACTACCTTGCGCTCCTCGATAAATTTCTGCTTGGTGGCCTCCCCTATTACCACCTGGGTCTTGATCCACTGGCCGTACGGATCAAGGGCCACCAGCAACTGCTGCGTCTCCGTAACCTTTATATTCAGGGCGACTATGACCTTTTGGATGAGAGTGCCCGTCGCTGGATCAAACTCCCAAACCACATTCTCAATGGTGGACAAGTCCTGCGGGTTCATACCCTCTCTCACGGGGTATGCAGGGTCAATGGGTATTATCTCTACAAGGTCGCTAAAAGCGATATCCTCCGCCATGTGGTGCTCGAGATCGTCAGTCCCGATGTAGTAGACCTGCTTGTGAACGGTTCCCTGCACGATGGTCTTACCATTCTTCACGATGGTCTTCATGTTCGTAAGAGTAGCCACGATATCCACGATCTTGATGGCCGGGACCGTCTTTGTCTCCTCGAGCAGCAATTGTCTTGTCCCGTGCCCTATAACCCTCTCCACCTTAATGGTGGTTGTCTGCCCTTGAACCTGAGTGATATCTACCATTTTCGAACCCCCTTCTTCACTCGACCATTCAGAATGCCACTCACCGTCCCGAGCAATAAAACGGACGGCCTGAGGGCGATTGCCATACCCCTCCCCGGGGCGCTTTGTCCTCTTCTGCTTTCCCGGGGTACTCTGGGAAACAACCGACTCCGACAAAGATGCAAGGGAAGGCGCATGGGAAGCTTCAACATCAGCATGAGAAGCCTCAGCACGGGGGGTCTCGACATGAGCGGCCCCAGCATGGATGGCCTTAGCATGCGAGACCTCAGAAGCAGTAGGCGTCGAGGCATCGCTTGCCGGCGGGGTCACGCTAACCGTTGGAGCCGCGACAGAAATCATGGGCGCGGGTGAAATGAAGATGGGACTGGCAGCCTTAAAGTGGGTCCAGGTGAAGGCCGCTCTCTTACCTCTGGACTCGGCCTGGGGTAAAGATGTCTCCTGTGGGGACGAAGATGTCTCCTGGCCGGTTGGCATATCTGCATCACGATGGTTCCCGACTGTAGGGGGCACATCATGACAGCTCCCGGGTGCGCCGGCAATGGACATGCCAGGGTCCGCGCTACCGAGACTACTGAGCCGGAGCGACCTTTGTGGTCTTCGCACAAAACCCAAGACCACGGCGACCACGGCAATGAAGCCGATTACCGGCAAAAAGGCTGCCACCAGCGGAATACCGAGTTCCCTCAACGTGCTACCCTCCCTTCCCTACATAATATGGCGAGGTCTAGCTGTGTGTTCAGAAACCATCCCGAAAAATCTGATCTCGGCCGGGCTGGCTTCAGGCCCGGCGGCTGCCCCAGGTAAATTCGGCTGAACACTCTGCCGCCGTTTTGACGTAACCGGAGCCGGGCCCGTGGCTACCACCAGAATGTAATGTCGGTCACAACAGAAAGTGGTACCGGCCCCGGGATACCATCATCCACGACATCAACATATACAGTGGTGCGGAAGACTTCTTTTACCCTAGGCCCGGTGACATCCGTAACCACATCCAGTTCGGCCGGGGTCGGTGTATCATCGCGCAATACATTGGCCCTGATACGGGTAGACGTGGCAACGATCCCATCACCCCGGACCATCACGACTACCTGCACCACAGAACGCCGCATACTACTCAAACGTATGCGCAGGATGACCAGTTCATGTACATGTGACATATCCGGGGTAAGTTTTGCGACCGACCCTTCTACCTCCACGGTGACCTCTACAGGCACCCCTGGACGGGCGTCGGGGAATTCTTCTATGGTGCTAAACGGTATGTCCTGCGATACCGCACGCACAATGTTGTCCTGCCCCACAAACTGGATTTCCACCCGGACCGTGCCCTGCACAATCACCTTCCCGGTCATGACCTGGCTCTCTACTGACACGACCTCCACGGAAGAACTCTTGATCTTGATTGCGGGCTCCGGCAACGGGATTACGCTCTCGACCAGGTGCTGGCGGCTTGATTCATGGGGTTCTTCGAATACGAGCCTATCATAGGCAATGGCAACCGGCCCCACCCTTTCCACGATGACCTCAGCCATTACTTGTGCCATGCCCTCACCCACGACTGCCGGCAACTTGAGCAGCACCCCGGCAGGGTCCAGCACAACCTGCACCTGGGCATCTTCGGTCAAGACCACCGACGTGTCGACCACAACCTCTTCTGAGATGACCTGCCCCGTTTGGGCCGGGTCAAAAACAACCCCTGCCACCCGGGCCGTTACGAATACATTGGCTGAGGGCGCTGCGCCCGGAATAGCCACGAAATCATTAAAGGGAATATCAAAGGAATCCGTGTGAGTAAGCCCATCATCGCCGATATATGTGACTTCCTTCGAAATAGTGCCCCGGAGTATGACCTTGTCCTGGACGGCCCTAGCGCGCACCTCGGATACGACGGCGGAAATGCCCACAAGACTTGTCGCGGGTCGGCTGAGGGTTACCTGGGATGATTCCCCTACCTGGCTAGTCCCCTGGCCTATCAGGCGGTCGACGACCACCGTCGGTCCTTCTCCGACGGCCACCGCCACGTCAGAACGTTGTGTCACCTTAACAAATACGTCGAAGAGTATCTCCTCGGACACCTGGAGCCCATCCGGACTCAAGGCAAAGGATATGTCACGTATCGAGGGGTGAACCTGGACGTCCATGCCCGGCATCGCCCCCGGGATGTCCGCCGTAACGGAAAACGGAATCGTGGCCGGTTGATGTCTTGTCATATCATCGGGACCCACATAAAATACCTGCTTTGCGATATCCCCGGTGATGAATATGCGGTCAGGTTGAATGGATACGGAGAGATTCTGAAACGTTACCCGTATTTCGTTGACCTTCACTGCCGGAGATGGCAGGCCGACCGTAGCAGACTCGAGTTCCTGGACCGTGGATTCGCCTACCACGACCTGGCCGAAGATCACAAGCCCGTATGGATCCTGGGCTATCCTGAGTTGCTGGATATCGGTAACCTTCACGAATACATCCAGGATCACCTTCTGTATGATGGCGCTGCCGTTTCTGACAAGCTCTGTGATGATGTTTGTGATCTCGGGCCTGACCTGCACAAACATGCCCGGAGCTGCCCCGGGCACCGGCACCATTGCCGAAAACCTCATGGCATCGGAGAAGTGGTGCACGATACTGTCCTCTCCGACAAAGAATACCTGTTTTGCAACATTTCCCTGAACTACGACCTTATCGATTATGATATCGGCCCGCACATCCCGGACCTCTGCATGGACTTCTTTAATGGCGATTGCACGCATGGGAAGGGAGACTTCCGAGACCTGCTGCATTTCCAGCCCTCCCTTGGCTCCGTACTCGCCGTGCTCCTTCCCCGGCTCAATCTATTGTATGAGCAGAGACGAAAAGGTGCTAAAAGGGCCTGGACGTTGTCCTCCTTGCGGTTCGCCCGCCCGGACGCAGTCTGCGGCCCGCTGATGTGCTAAAGCTGATGTGCTAAGAGAGTCTGGCTGCTATCCTCCTTGCAACTCTGCCCCATGTCCAGCCCGTCAGCACATCGCGTGCAGCCTGGAGTCCCTTCGCCCGCGCCTCCTCACGGTGGGTGAAGACATGGCGCATAAGCCTTCGGAGGGCTGAATGATCCGGCTCCGCCCAATATGGGGTCTCGCAGGTAACCCACTCGCCGACCTGCGGGCCCGGGAAGTATTTCACCTCCGCGGGGACGAGATAGGAATTGGCCGGGGTGCAGAATTCCCGGGCGGGCCCATAATCAGTTACAATAGCCGGGAGCCCGCACGCCATCGCCTCGAGTATCGTAAGCCCAAAGCCTTCGGCGCGAAAGGGAAAGACATAACAATGGCAGGCCGCATACAGGGACGCAAGTCTATCGAGGCTGAAGTCCTCATAGATATAGAGTATCTCGGGGGCATCCGGGCGCGCCTTGTAACGCGAGATGTCGCCGTTCACTCTCCCGTAAAACCAGTCCTTGATCACCAGCGTCACATCCTCGCTGTGGTTGAATTCCTCGGTATAGGCGGAGAGAAGGACGTCCAGGCCCTTGCGCGACGTT
>DUSO01000152.1 GCA_012842565.1 Bacillota bacterium | reverse complement strand
GGATGACAAGAGACCTATGCACCTCGAGCATGGGAAGATAGCCGTAGCAATCCTGATGGGGACGCTGGCCCGTCTATACATGTTGAGGATAGACTACCGCCAGTACCCCAGTTATCCACACGGCTATGCCGTTCACATGAGCCTTGGTTTCATAGCCTCGAGTCTGGGGGCCCTGGCCATTCCCACGTTACTTAAGAAAGACTATATGGCGGTGACGATTCTTGCGCTTGCCGCCCAGCAGTTTCGCGAGGTTCGTGACATGGAGCGCCGGAGCCTCCAGGACCTCGAGGATACAGAGCTTGTGCCGCGCGGGAGCGCATATATAGATGGCATAGCAAAGGTATTCGAGGCCAGGAACTACCTTGCCATGTTCACGGCCCTGGTAACAAGCCTGGCAGCCTTCACTCTCCCATTTAACACCAACTTGGACCTGGTGCTGGCCGTCCTGTCCGGGCTTGTCACCATGTTTTCCCTGAATTTCTTGATGAGGGGGAAAAGGGTAAGGGATATCGCTATAGTGAGAGAGGGGCACCTTCACTTCGTAGGCTCGCTCTTGCTTGTCGAGGATGTAGTGCTGACGAATATCGGCCTCGCGGAGTCAAGGGAGATGATCCTCGCCAGGGGGCTCGGCGTCACCATAGAGCCAAAGGACGACAACGCCCGGGCCACCCTGTTCAACCTCGGGCAGAGACAGGCCATAGCCCATGACGCATCAGCCATCATGGGGGTCCGCCTGGACGTCTCTGAACGGGAATTTACCCCGCTGGTGAGGGTAAACCCGAATACCGGCAGGATCGTAATGGCCATCGTACCGATGGAAAAGGATATCGAATGCCTCTTGGAGGCGGTCCGGCGCGTGCCAGTCCTAGAATCCTCCGTACGAAAGCCCATTTCAACAAAGGCCGGCCGGGTCGCCTCCGATTGACAGGTCGCCCCCGATTGGCGGGGCGCACCCCTTTAAGCGGGCGCGCCCCCCAGCCAGCGGGCCGCGCCTCCTCAGGTAGACCCCAGGATAATGGGGATACTCCCTGAGCCAGCGCGCCCCGTTGGCCCGGGAGGGTAACCTCTTACAGGAGGGGATATGGACTTTGGAAGTCGGGCTGACCGATACGATTATCGCCGTCATCGCGCTGGACCGCGACAAGGTCGGGGGACAGGCGCCCATATTCTACGCCGATAGCCCCCGGGAACGTGAACGTCTGGCGCTCTACCTGAGCCGGATTACAGGCGGGGTTGTACATGACCTCGAAAACGGCACCTACATCATCGTAAGACACTGATGAAAGTAATCTATTATTGTTATGGTAGCGCCCATTCCTCGGTGGTGGCGGCGGCCATTCACCTCGGACTATTGCCCTCTGACCGGGTCCCGGCGGCACGCGAAATCGAAGCCCTCCCGTACTTTGACAAAACCAGCTCAGAGGAGATCGGCACCTGCTTTTTTGTCGGGCGCGATGAATGTGACAGAGAGGTATATGTCATGGGCATGGGCTCCAACCGGCAGGTGGTCAAGAGAGCTATTCTGAGCATACTGAGCATCTTCGGGATAGATGCCGGGGAGCTCGCGCTCATAGATGCCCTGCCTTCAGCCGGGCTCCTCGTGAGGGTGGGAGGCATTCTGTCCAGGCGGCTCGGCCTCATACGTGCCGGGCGGCCCCTTGCTATAAAGGGAATACAGAGAAACTACCGGGTCTTCTGTGATTTTGTGAAGAAGGCCAAGGAGAGCCTGCCGTCATCACAGACATAGAGCCCGCCTCACAAACCTGCGAGCAGCGGTTGACAGAGAGGCAGCGGTTGACATACGTGCTGAGCCTGTGCTACACTGAGGTTGCTGCCCGCTCAGGTGTCTTGTGTACTTAGAGGGGAGGACTCGTAAGTGAGGAGACGTAGGCTCGTCATCGGAGTGGTTGCCGGGGTCTGTGTATTACTTGCCGTCATCATAGGAAGCTATGTCTACTCAGACATGAGGGCCGTAGCCAAGGTCAACAATAGGTCCATCACCTGGCAATCATTCTACGATAACCTCGTAAAACAAGGTGGCAAGCAGGTACTGACCGCCATGATCAGGGAAGAACTGATCCGGCAGGCCGCCGCCAAGGAAGGCATACAGGTCAGCAAGGCTGACGTGGATGCCGAGATAGCCGATCTCGAAAAGCAGTTTGGTTCTGCGGGCGGGCTGGACATGGTCCTGGCCCAGTATGGAATGAGCCGGGCCGACCTGGAGAACCAGGTTCGCACCAATCTGATGCTTGAAAAGCTCGCAACCAAAGACGTCAAGGTTACTGAAGACGAGCTGAAGAAGTACTACGAGGAGCACAAGAGCGATTACAGGGAGCCCGAAAAGATAAAGGCACGGCACATACTGGTGCCCGACGAGAAGCAGGCTAAGGAGATACTCGCCAAGCTGAACGAAGGCGCGGATTTCGTCCAGCTGGCGAAGGAGAAGTCTACCGATCCCGGCACAAAGGACAAGGGCGGAGACCTCGGGTATTTCACCAGGGGCACCATGGATCCGGCCTTCGACAAAGCGGCGTTTTCGCTAAAGGTCGGCGAGACGAGCGGGGTAGTCAAGTCAGCCTACGGCTACCACATAATACGTGTCGAGGACCGCAAGCCCGAGAAGCAGCTAACCCTGGACGAGGTCAGGGACAAGGTCGAGCGCCAGGTAAAGCGCCAAAAGGCAAAGCCCTCCCAGGAGGTGCTGGCGGAGATATCTTCGCACTCCAAGGTGAAGATCAACTCCAAGGAGCTTGAAAGCGTCAAGTACTCCCTTGGCCTGTAACAACCGGGCCTCTCATGCCGGCCGGAGGCCACAACCGGCCTGTCCGCAGCCGGCGACTGTCAAGCGCGGCGATACAAGAGGGGGCTTTCCCCTCTTGTCGTATTCATCGGGTCCCGGCGCTTACGGGCCAGGTATCTCGGGAGCCGTCTCATGCAGCCGGGGAGGGGGTTAACCATCGTAACGATAGATGAGGTCCAGCCGGGAAGTATCGCAGACCGGCATGGCATACATGCAGGTAATATACTGGAGGCGGTAAACGACCGCCCGGTACGCGACGTGCTGGAATACAGGTTTCTCACCGCTGATGAGGATGTCCTCTTGTCTATCGTATCGCCATCCGGGCCCCGCAAGATCTCTATCCACAAACAATATGGGGAGGATATCGGACTTGTATTCCGCGATCCCCTCTTCGACGGGATAAGGCGCTGCCGGAACCGCTGTATCTTTTGCTTTGTGGACCAGTTGCCCGGGGGTATGCGGGAGAGCCTGTATCTCAAGGATGACGACTATCGTCTGTCCTTCCTCCAGGGGAATTTCGTGACGCTCACCAACCTAAGCCGGGAGGACCTGGACCGGATCAAGGAGATGAGGCTTTCGCCTCTATATATCTCCGTTCACTCGACATCCCCCGAGACAAGGGCCGCCATGATGCAGAACAGGCGTGCCGGCGACATCATGTATATCCTGAGAGAGCTCGCCGACGCCGGCATCGAGATGCACACCCAGGTCGTGCTCTGCAAAGGGGTAAACGACGGGAACCTCTTGAGAAAGACGGTCATGGATCTTTCCGCGCTCTGGCCGCAGGTGAGGTCCTGCGGGATCGTGCCCGTAGGCGTCACGAAATACCAGCGGTATGCGCGGCCTTTCGCGCCCATATCCCCCTCCGATGCGGGCCCGGTTATCGACGATATCGATGATATGGCGAAGGGCTTCGTAAAGAGGTTCAATTCCCGGTTCGTGTTTGCGGCAGATGAATTCTACCTGCTGGCCGGGCGTCCCTTTCCCGGCCGGCGGTACTATGAGGGTTTCTGGCAAAAGGAAAATGGCATCGGGATTGCAAGAGACTTTATCGATAGCTTCAGGCGCTATGTGCGGGGGATGGAGCGCAGGGCCGGCGATATATCCTTCAAGAAGCGGCGGGTTTCTGTCATAACCGGAGTCTCAGGAGCCCGGGTCCTGATGCATGAGGCTGCCAGACTCTCCGGGATCCCCGGCCTCGAAGTGCGGATCCATCCCATCGCCAATGATTTCTTTGGCCACTCTGTGACTGTCTCCGGGCTTGTCACAGGGGGGGACATCATACGATTCCTTCACGAGGCCCGGCGCGGGACCCAT
>DUSO01000151.1 GCA_012842565.1 Bacillota bacterium | reverse complement strand
GGGGGGGGGTAGCACCAACTGTTAGCCAAAGGCAGGGGTGCTCATCGCGAGGTGGAATCTAAAGAAGCTAGAGGTAAACTCCCGAAAGGAAGGGCCGACTTCGCCTCTGGGACGAACCAAGGTCGGGACCGGCAGAGAAGAAGGAACGGATCTGATGGAGAAGGTTCTCGCCCGAGAGAACCTGATCGTTCCACTGAGACGAGAGGAAGCCAGCCGAGGAGCACCAGGCATCGACGGGCGATGGCGAGCATAAGGACCTTTCTCGAGACGAGGCTTAAGTTGAGGGTGAATGAGGCAAAGAGTGCGGTCGACCGGTCAACCGGATGTGGGTCCGCATGTCCGGCGGTGAGAGGAGGGGGGCGAGACACCCCCTCCTGCTCGATCGCCGGGGAAACCTTAAGGTACGCGTACCTCGCAACCGGCGAGCTTCTCGATGGCCCTGATCAGGGCGTGATTGCCGAATAATTCTCCGCCCGGTTCGGCCTCGACAGCCTTATATAATTCGTGCACCAGGCTACACCCCAAGAGCGGGACATGGAGTTCTTCAGCGGCCCCGAGGGCAAGACGGAGGTCCTTTTGCTGGAGCTTTATAGTGAAGCCCGGTCTAAAATCCCCTTTAAGCACCTTTGGCGCTTGGTTGACCAGCGCCCACGAGCGTGCCGCGCCGCCTTGCAGGGCTTCCAGTAGTTTTTCCAGGTCGAGGCCGGCTTTGGCTGCCAGGGTTAAGCCCTCACACATCGCCAGGAGATTCAGCGAGGCCATGATCTGGTTGCAGAGCTTAGCCATCTCGCCCATGCCCACTTCTCCCATATGGACGACGTTGGTCCCGACCGCACGCAGTATGGGGAGGCACCTGTCGAAGATCCCCCGTTTTCCTCCCACCATTATAGATAGCGTGGCATTCTTTGCGCCTTCTTCTCCGCCGCTCACCGGGGCATCGAGCACTTCCACGTCCTTTTGGGCCAGTTTGGCGGCCACGTTGCGCACGGTGGAGGGCGAGATGGTGCTAGTGATGATGACAACCGCCCCTCTTTGGACGCCCTCGATCACCCCGCTTGGTCCCAGTACGACCTGCTCTACGTCTCCAGAGTCGCTCACCATTACAATTATAACATCGGACTTGGAGGCCAGGGCGGCCGGAGATGCATGGGGCACCGCTCCCAGCGCGACTAGCTCATCCGCCTTTGATGCTGTGCGGTTGTATACATTGAGGTGGTACCCGGCCTTGATGAGGTTCTTGGCCATGGGCTTTCCCATGATGCCAAGGCCGATAAATCCTACCGCAGGTTGAGTATTTACGGATTGAGAATTCATGCCCGAAATCCCCTTTCACGAAGTACTCTATAGGAGAGATGCTATAGAAGAAGCTCTATAAAAGGTTCGGCGGGAGCGTCCCGTGTCTAATAGCGTCTATGGCCGTCCGCAGGTGGACCTGGGCGTCTCGCAGCGCGATCGTCTTGTAGTAAAGGCTGGAACGGTTTAGACCTAAGAGCTTTGCTTGGGTCTTGATCGATAGCTCTCGGTCCTTACTCATATCCACCATGGCAAGCCTCTCCGACCGGGCAATTCAGAAGCCTTTTCTAACCAGTTGACCTGTGTAGTAAGGCGGCCAATCTGGGCATAGAGTTCCTCTAGCTTTGCTTCGTATTCGTTCTTGACTTTGTCAACGGTCTTCTTGTCATCTGTAAATAGCTGGGGCAGGCTCTCGACAACCTGCTTTTTCCACTTATGAAGCTGGAAAGGATGAATCCCGTGTTCAGATGATATTTGGGCTATGCTCTTTTCTCCCTTGAGCAGTTCAAGGACAATCTGTGCCTTAAAGGTTGGTGAATATTGCTTCTTTATGGCTCCATTATGGCTCAAGACTTGTCGCTTTCGTGTCTAAATTTCCGGGTCCATATACCGACCTCGTTCAACCAGTTCGTAGAGTAGTATTCGCCGTGATCATATTTTCATCCTTCCGATGGTGCCGGGCAACGCCCGGCATGGGGGACTACTGCGGAAAATGAGCCAAGGGGGCGGAAGATAGGATGGAAAGTTACTTACCACCGCCCGCCGAAAGATGACAAGGTGCTTACCCCCCCCCGACCGAATTACACGTGGTCATGAGTTTTTTGTAGCTTCGCAAATATTGGCAGGAAATCTAAAAGGGGTATAGAATAAAAATTATAGAAAAACAATTTTTATCTATCTGATGCGAATGATAGATAATTCTTTTCAGAAAAATATAGAACTAACCCACGATTTACCAAATGTCCAATCGCCTGCGGACAAAATCAGCCTTGTATTGCCCTCTCTTAGTCCCAGGTTACGTGAAGCAGCGGTATACATCATCCAAAACATGCAGAAATGCGCCTTCATGGGGATCGAGAAGGTTGCCCGGGCGGCCAATGTCAGTCCATCGACGGTAATGAGGTTGTTGCTCAAGCTGGGATACAAGAATTATGTAGAGTTTCGAGACGAACTGCGGCAAATGGTGATGACTCAGCTGGCGCCAATAGATCGATTAAAGGCCGTAGCTTCCGCTGACACTACCCTAAGCGAGACAATAGGCATTTCATTTAATCGAGACATATCCAATATCGAAACGACAGCAGGGAGGAACCGCGAAACGGCCTGGATAGAGGCCTGTTCTCTATGTATAAATGCGTCACAGATATGGGTATTCGGAGGCCGGAGTTCATTTGCGGTTGCTAGTTTCCTGGCATTGATCCTCGAGCAACTCACTGGTAAGGCTTCCCTCATTGCACCGTTCGACGAAAGCCTCCCAGAAATCGTAAACCGAATAGCCCCGGATCATCTGGGGATTGTTGTGGGTCTTCCAAGGTATCTCAGGGTGACTGTTGACGTGGCGAACCTTGTCAAGGCAAGGGGGGCAAAATTGCTCGCGATAACAGACGGACCCTTTTCGCCGCTAGCAAAAATCGCCGATGCAAGCCTCTATGCCGCGTACGAAGGAACGGGACACCATAATTCGCTTGTAGGGGCAATGGCCCTGGTTAACTGCCTTGCAGCGGTCCTGCGATTACAGCAGCCGGAGATGGTTAATTCACGACTCAAGGATCTTGAGGATATCTATGCTAAATTGAACCTCTTTAAGACCTACATTTCGCACCCTTGCCCTTGATACATCCTGTTTTTCTCCGGGATCATTTTTATCTCTTCATTTACGCTGGTATGGACTCGGACGGACGACCACGTATATCTCCGGCGTGAAACCCGCAAGCC
>DUSO01000011.1 GCA_012842565.1 Bacillota bacterium | reverse complement strand
TCAAGGCTGGTTGTTGTACCGGTACTTGCTGGCATAGAGACCTCGCCTTCTTAACAGGGAAGTTCGAGGTCTCTATATTTCTACCCCAAGACCCCGGTCTCCTGCCCCACTACATTTTACACGAACCTGGGTGTCCTGAAGCACGGGGGTTTCCTACTTAAAAAGCCCAGGTAAATCGGGACTTTGAGGGATGCACTCATGTAGCGATGGAAAGCACCGGGGTCTACTTGAAGACCATCTGCAACCTGTTTTAAGGAACCGGGATGGGGCTCTTGCGGGGGAGCTTTATTCCTGGTCGGTCGCAGCGGGAGTTGCGGGAACTGGTACGTTATCGCGAGGACCTTATACACGAGCGGGTTCGTGAGGTTAGCCGCATCCAAAAGGTGCTGGAGGGAGCGGTCGAGGCCCTTGACAGCATCCCAGGTATTGGGCGACGGACGGCTGAAGAGGTATTGGCCGAGACCGGAGATGATATGGACCGATGATTCCCGAGCGCCGCACACCTTGCCTCATGGGTCGGATTATGCCCCGGAAACAATGAGAGCGCTGGCAAATGAAAGAGCGGTCGCACACGTGCAGGCAACCCCCATCTACGAACGACCCTGGTAGAAGCAGCGCGTTCAGCCACCCGTATGAGAGATACCCATCTGTCCGCCCGGTATCACTGCATTGCAGCCCGACGAGGGAGCAAGCGAAGAGCAGCGGCAGTTGCTCACAGGAATGAAAAATCAGTTGTCGAACTGTGAATAATAGGAATAATCTACCTGTAGTTTCCAGAGAATACAAAACCGAAAGTCAGTTGCCGTTAACATGGGTTTAGAATTCTAAAAGGAAAATCTATCCCTTGACGAAATGCTCGGACCCGCATAAAATCTGAATTGTAGAGCGCGCCTGTAGCTCAGGGGATAGAGCAGCTGACTTCTAATCAGCTGGCCGCAGGTTCGATTCCTGCCAGGCGCGCCAATTCTTTAGTAAAATGATCGTCAAGTAGTGGACTGTCAACCTCTGCGCAGCAGGCTACTCGGCCGCTACAGGAGGCTATGAGCTGCCGTAGAGAGATGGCAAGTTACCAGGGGAGTCTCGGGAATCATCAGGTGCATGACGACGGCTGACCGGGGGCACGTCCCCTGGAATTCGAGAGAGCTCTTGACCTCCGGGTCGACTTCGTCTCTGGAGATCGCCTCAAACCCGAGAGAACGGAAATACATCTTGGCGCCAGTGGTGAGCAGATATACGTGGGTTCCGGGAGCGGTCAAGTATGGTAGCCTGGACCAAGTATGGTAGCCTGGACCCCCTCCCATAGCGAACGGCCTTCGGGGGTCGGGAAAAGCCGCACAAGCCTGCGATCAGAAAGATCACTTTCCCGCCGTACCAGTCCATTCTGTACGAGGGCATCGGTAATCCTTGTGACTGCGCTGGGATTGATTCCAAGGCGTACGGCCAGTTCGCCGGGAGTCAACCCTTCTTGAGTTGCTACTTCGCCGAGCGCGTGACACTGGGATAAAGTGATGCCGCAGCATGCAGTCTCTTCGCGATGAAGTAATCCGATGCTACGAACGAGTTTTTTCAGTAACTCTCGCAGCCGCCAGGCATGGGGATCATTCACTTTCATGGAAGCTCACCGGGATTTTATGATATTATTTGATCTTGTCAACTAACATCCGCGTGCATTCAGACATGTCCACAACCCGGTAATCCTGCAACGCCCCACGTCCATAAACATACTGTCAACAACCCTATTGGCAAACGCGGACGAGTATGATAAAATGCACAACAGCATTATTTCTCATAGTCTCGAGATGCGAGGGGGGCTTTAGTTGAAGAAGGGTCTTATTTTGGGCGTGGTGTTGGCAATTCTCATGTTTTCATTCACAGTATTAGCGGCGGAACCAGTATACAAGGATGGTACCTACGTCGGGTACTCGCCAGACCCCAAGGGTGATTATATCGTCGAGGTGGTTATCCAGTTCGGGAACATTGCAGATGTAAACATCATAACGCCCTATAAGCCGGCAGATTACAAGAGCGAGCCTTCCAGGAACCTTTACAGAGAGTATCCAATTCAAGTCCTGAAGAACCAAAAGGCAGAGATCGACGTAGTGACTGGGGCAACGCATTCGACGCACGGCTACGTAGAGGCGACTAAGATGGCCCTGGCTATCGCGAGCGGTACATATAAAGGCGACGTGTACTATGGTGTGGCTAAGAATTATGTCCATGGCCATGTGGTCTTGGCGGTCACCGTTAAGGGGGACAAGGTTACCGACGTGAAGTTCCTGACAAAGAGAACCCCCAACGACGGGTTCCTGATGGAAGATAAGGACGATAACTATAAGAACAAACCGGCACTGGAGTTCTACAAGGATTTCCCGAAGATGGCTATAGAGGCTCAGACCGACTTAAGCAAGATCGACGTGGTCTCAGGTGCTACCCACAGCTATGAGCAATACAAGTTCGCCTACGAGATGGCGCTAAGGCAGGCCGGGCTGATAAAGTAGTGCTGGTAGCGCGTCCATCGAGCTTGAAAGAGTAGGCAGAGTGTACATCAACATAGGCCGGATGTCAATAGGCTGAATACAACACAATGCCGGGCACCGTGAGGGCCCGGCATTGCTCGTGTATGCCTGGCATCGGCGAGGGCTATACAGTGCTCCTCGCACGTCGTTCAATGATCGCCCGCACAAGTGCCGCGAGCAGCACCACGTACGCCAAAGCCTCCAGGCGCTCGGGCTTCTTCACATACATCGCACCGACGAACTCCGGCTCCTTTATCGCCTTGAACTGAAGCTCAACAGATGTCTGCTCCTTGCTTGTACTCCCGGAGCACCCTCTCCGCCGGGAACTTCTTCGCGTCCTCTGTGTTGGTTATCAGAACAAAACTCGAGACCCTCATCTTTGCCTGCTCATACGCTTCCTTTCGCATCACCAAGGGAGTCATATCATGATTTTCCAAGCAGGTTAAGAGACAGAAGTCGTAGTCATTCAAATATTTCTATCGCCCACGTGATATGCAAAGTCATAGCGATGCCATGGGTAACACCGTTTGATGTGAATAATCTTAAACCTGCATGATCGTCTCTGATAGTCATTGACATGCTATGAATTGGTCTGGCATAATATACCTGAGAGGTGACGATCATGCAAAAGCCCCAACCACCAAGCCTTCCGCCATTAATGACGGTCCGGGAGGTATCGGATTACCTGAGGGTCTCGGAGTCCACAATATGGCGATGGATTCGAGAGGGCAAGCTAAAAGGCATAAAGATAGGCAACACACGAAGGTTCTCCGCTGACGAGATTGCCTCTATTATTGACATGGGGCGAGATGAAGGGAGCCCGCTCCCCCAAAAAGTAGACACCGTCGCGAGAAAGGATCCTCAGGCCCATGCGCTATCACCCGGAAATGAGCCCTGGCCGGTTCAGGTAAAGGAGACCTTGTCTGTCTACAGTGCAGATTCCTCAACAGAGAGGGAACTTTCACCACGCGAGCTTGTTGCAGCACTAAGGAAAAGGTTGCGTGAGATGCGGCAAGAACGGAAGGCCCGGGGAGAACACACCACATACACCTCCGAGGACGCGCTGTTGGAACTTAGAGGGGAGCGGTCGTAAATGGGCGTCGTCTGCGTGGATGCAAGCCTCGTCGTAAAGTGGCTTGTTGACGAGGAGGAATCCGAGCTGGCCCTTGAGATCTTAGAATCCTGGCTTTCGGGCGGAGTGACGATTATTTCCCCAACCCTTCTTATATATGAGGTGCCGTCTGTGCTTCGGAAGCTGACGATGCAGGGAAAGCTGACGCCGGAACGTGCATGGGAGGGCTTCCAGTACTTAGGTGCTGTGGGTATTCAACTTGAGTCGTCTGCCCAGCTTCTTTTGAAGGCGTGGGAGATTTCCATGCAATTTCGCATGTCCACGATCTATGACGCGGCATATATAGCCCTTGCAGAGCTTAGGGGCTGTCCTCTTTACACATGTGATCGTAGGCTGATCCGTGTTGTGGATGGGAAACTGCCTTGGGTCAAGGGGCTTACGGACCAAGCTTGACCCCATATTTCGCAGGTAGCGCCTTCCAGTTAGTCATTTTTCGAGCCCGCTGCCTGCACAGGTCTTTGTCGCGCATATATGTCCGTGCTAAAACCTGCCGGCCTAAGCAGGCGGGGTAGGTAGGACAATTGCCGCTATCCTTTGGCTGGTGACGGACGCCTATTCAAACCCAGGTGAGGCCTATGTGCAATTCGGGTAGGGCTTTGAAGGGAGGCTTTTCTAATGAATTTGCGTGACCCTAGCGACTTGGCCAGCCTTATCGACCATACGCTCTTGAGGGCCGATGCTACTCCGGCACAAATTGAACAGCTATGTCGGGAGGCCATCCAATATGGGTTTGCGGCAGTGTGCATAAATCCGGGGAATGTCCCGCTGGCGGCGCAAAGGCTTGAGGGCACACCAGTAAAGGTCTGTACGGTGATAGGGTTCCCCCTGGGTGCAACTACCACTCTAGTCAAGGTAGTCGAAGCAAGGGACGCTATAGCTTCGGGCGCAACCGAACTTGACATGGTCATGAACATCGGTGCATTAAAGGCCCGGGAGCTTGACTTTGTCAGGCATGACATCGCGGCGGTGGTAAACGCGGCCGCGGGCCGTGCCCTGGTCAAGGTTATCATCGAGGCCTGTTACTTGACGGAAGAAGAGAAGAGGCAGGCTTGCTCCATAGCGAAGGAGGCAGGGGCCGCGTTTGTGAAGACATCGACTGGTTTCGGCCCCGGGGGTGCGACCGTCCAGGATGTCATGATGATGAGACAAGTGGTCGGGCCTGATATGGGGATAAAGGCGGCGGGCGGGATAAGGGACTACAAGACCGCGGTAGAGATGATCAGGGCGGGCGCTACCAGAATAGGTACAAGCTCGGGGGTCGCGATTATGACATCCTCCCGCGGCTGCTGACAGCCACACTGGATTTCGGCCTTAACTACCTCAATGGGTTGGCACCCGGCTGGCCCCATTCTGTCTGTTGTCCTGGGAGAGAGGTGGTCGACTTTTTTCGGGCGGGAAAGGTCGTCCATCTATGGTTCTACAGGTTGAAGGTCAAGGGTCAGGGAGCCCAGCGCATAAACTCCCTGACCCTAATTTTTCTATTTTGGCTTCCATAATAGACATTGGCCCGGCTGGAGCACCAGTAGTAGGGTGGAGGGGAAGTTCTTGGTACCATAAGCAACCTAAAATCTTTGTCATGGCCAGCAGGAAATTTACCTGACACGTAGAATATATAAATGTACAATAGATGAACAATTGTTCACTTATCAATAATGCGTCACCTGTCCCTAAAAATGCACCGCGTATTTTCATGACCCGATGATGTCGACCCCGTCGGCCTGGAGAAAAATGCATGGTGTGTTTTCAGACTTCGATGTTGCCGACCCTGGCCGGCATGGGCGACTACCAGGAATGCGCAGGTGCCGGGGATGTGCAGCTAAGGCACCGGGAGTCATCTCGCAGGTGGGCGCATTGTAGTCAGGAGTGCAACACGGTGGCAGCAAGGGATATGGAAAGACGCCTGAAGGTCGAGGTTGCAAGGCGGTACTACCTTGAGAACAAGACCCAGGATAGGATAGCCAGGGAACTGGGGCTCTCCAGGATCAAGGTGCAAAGGCTCCTGGCTCAGTGCCGTAGAGAGGGTATAGTCGAGATCAGGATCAAGGACCCGCTCCTTCATTGTCTTGAACTAGAGAATGCGTTACGAGAGAAGTTTTCCCTCGAGGATGTGCTGGTGATAAATTCGCCTTCTGTGCCGTCTTTGCTTACCCGGAATCTGGCGCGGGCGGGCGCCGAGTACTTCGCAGAGCGTGTATCCGAAGGCTGTGTGATCGGCGCTGCGTGGGGGCGGACTGTCTTCGAGATGGTCCAGTTCCTTGAACCTCGCCCTGTAAAGGGTGTCAAGGTTGTATCTTTGATAGGAGGACTTACGGTCTCCCTAGCCCATAACCCATATACAATCATCAACAGGATCGGCGATGTATTTGGAGCAGAGATCTATTACCTTTCTGCGCCGGCCATAGCCGATTCTCCCAGGACCCGGGAGGTCTTTATGGGTGAGAAACGGATCCAGGAGATGCTCCGCATGGCTCAAAATGCCGACCTGGCGGTGATCGGTATCGGTGACGTCACCGACGAATCAACTCTTGTTTTGACCGGCTACCTGACTCCGAGAGAGCTCGCTGAACTACGAGATAGGGGCGCCGTCGGTGAGATACTTGCCTCCCATTTTGACATAGAGGGTAGATTGGTTGAATCTCACCTTTCTGAGAGACTGGTAGGCTTACGGCCGCCGGAGCTGCAGTCAATCGGCAAAGTCATTGCACTTGCTGGCGGGGAAAAGAAGGTTGAATCCATTCGCGGTGCATTAAGAGGGCATTACGTGGATGTTCTGGTGACCGACGAGGATACGGCGAGGGCCCTCGCCATGGAGGAGCACCCTGCCACAGCCTTACCGGAACGGGATCGTCGCGTAGTGGAGGTTGAGATATCCGGGGCTGGTGCCAATGCTTGAGGTCACAGTGAATGTCTTTGCCGGGCTGCGAAAAGAACTTGGGTTCTCGGCTACTAAGGTCTCGGTTTCGCCTGGCAGCACAGTCAAAAACGTCCTGGACGCCCTAGGGCTGTCAGACGGGAGATCACTCATAGTCGTTCTAAATGGCCAGATTACCACGCAAGAGGCTGGCCTTAAATCCGGAGACGCCCTGTCACTTTTCCCGCCCATCGGAGGCGGCTAGGTGCTGCGGGACGCCAGTGGGTCATCGATAGCGCCAGGAGGAGCAGTACCAGGGATGGCATAGCAGTGCCGGGGAAGCCCGGGATAACAATTGGGGGCATCTTTGATGGATGGATGGATGGGGAAAAGCCTTCGCATCGACCTGGCTACAGGGGCGGTTTCCAAGAATGATATAGACCCGCTGTTATTAAATTCATATCTGGGCGGCAGGGGCCTTGGGGTGAGGACTTTGTTTGACGAGGTCCCACCCGACATAGATCCCCTGAGCCCCGGCAATAAGTTAATCTTCGCCACCGGACCACTAACGGGTACAAAGGCACCAACTTCAGGCAGGTCGTCCCTCGTAACACGGTCCCCACTGACCGGTACGATCTTTGACAGTAATTGTGGCGGCTGGTTTGGGCCACGTCTCAAGTCGTGTGGATATGACATGCTCATAGTCGAAGGCAGTTCTCCTGAGCCCACCCTGATGGTAATTCGGGATGACCAGGTGGAATTGGTGAGATGTCCAGAGCTATGGGGCAAAGGGGTTTCTGAGACTATTTCGGAGCTGGTCTTGCGGTATGGACAGAAATATAGTGTGGCATGCATCGGACCGGCAGGGGAGAATCTAGCCAGGATCGCGTCGATTATGGTAGATAATCACCGCGCCTTCGGACGTGGCGGGGTTGGCGCGGTCATGGGATCAAAGAATCTGAAAGCTATCGTGGTCTCTGGATCTCAGAGTGTGAACGTTGCCGATGAGAAACAACTCGACTTTGTTGTATACGAGTGTAATAAGTGGCTTAAAGGTAACCCCATCACTTCGCAGGGGCTACCTGAATTTGGGACACCCGTCCTACTTAACCTCTTAAACACCATTGGGGCATTGCCGGTACGGAATCACCAGGAATGCCAGGCAAGTTATGCAGAGGCTGTCTCAGGGGAACGAATTGCTGAGACGATCTTCGTGAAACGCAGTGGGTGCAGCCATTGTCCCATCCAGTGTGGGCGCGAGACCCGTACCGCCCGTGCGTCGGGTAAGGGCCCTGAATATGAGAGTTTGTGGGCTCTTGGGCCTCAATGTGGAGTTGACAATCTGGAGGATATCGCTGAGGCCAACTACCTTTGCAATGACCTGGGCCTTGATACGATCTCCACGGGGTCTACAATAAGCTGCGCGATGGAGCTAAGTGCTCGGGGGATTATCAAGGAGAGCATCTCATTTGGGGACGGAGAGGCCGTCAAGGAGCTTGTGGTAAAGATAGCGCGCCGCGAGGGAATAGGAGATGAGCTAGCAGAAGGGTCGCGCAGGTTTGCCGGGAGACATGGAGCCGAGGAATTCGCAATGCAATCTAAGGGCCTGGAGTTCCCGGCCTATGACCCGCGCGGTATGAAAGGGATGGGCCTCGCATATGCGACGTCGAACCGGGGCGGCTGTCATCTGAGGGCCTATATGGTCGGCCCGGAAGTCCTTGGTATCCCTAAGCTCATAGACAGGTTCAGTTTTCGGGGCAAGTCGGGGCTCACGATATACTTCCAGAATTCGCACGCCGCCATGGATTCCCTGGTCCTGTGCAGGTTTGCGGGGCTTGCGCTGTCTGATGAATACTTTGCTCGGCTTCTGTCCGCCGTCATAGGCCGGAAGGTGGAGCCCCAGGACCTACAAATCACGGGCGAGCGTATTTGGAACCTCGAGCGGCTTTATAACATAAGAGCAGGCTTTAGACGTGCTGATGATAGCTTGCCGCCCCGCCTTACTTCGGAACCAGTGCCCAGCGGGCCCTGTAAGGGCTCTACTGTAGAGTTGGATGAAATGCTCCAGGAGTACTATCGCAGCCGTGGCTGGGATCAAGATGGGGTCCCGAGCCCGGCGAAGCTGAGACAGCTAGGATTAGAAGGTGAGCTAATTGCTTGAGGAGTTCCAGCGTATCGGCAGGGATCTTTTCCTTCAGGGGCTCAATAGCTCTCATAGCGGCAACATGAGCGTCCGGCTGGGCGACAGGATTATCATTACACGCCGGGGATCGTCACTATCAAACCTCAAAGAAGGCGACCTGGTGGAGACCGGACTTGAGAAAAACGATAGTTTCATCACCCTGGCGTCTACGGAAATAGTTGTCCACAGGGAGATATACCAGAAGACAGCGGCGCTAGCCATCGTGCACTGTCATGCGCCCAGGTGTGTGGCTTTATCACTGCTAGAGGACGAGATTATACCAGTGGATTCCGAAGGGTCCTACTTCTTCCACAAGATTCCGGTAGTAGCTACTGAGCTTACGGTGGGGTCGAAAGAAGCAGCCAGGCTCCTGGCACAGGTGCTTAAGAATTACAAGGTGGCGGTACTGCGCGGGCATGGGATATTTGCCGTCGGCCAGGTGCTTGAAGAGGCCTACCAGTATGCATCGGCGGCGGAACATGTATGCCAGATCATCTGTCATGTAAGGGCTCTCGACCCACATTACGTGGCCAAGAGTGAGTATGGCAGGTGGTAGGGCATTCACTGGCGGCATGATGGGTGTCGAGACACGGATTATAGGCTTTATGAGATTCGCAGGTCCTGTAAGATACGAGTGAAGGGGGAACCATAGTTGGCCTGTTACCTGGTTGGGTGTGACGTCGGAACTGGCGGGACTAAGGCAATAGTGATAGATAGCGATGGCAAATTCCTGGGCGGCCATTATATCGAGTTCGGGCTCAAGACGCCCGGCCATGGGCTGGCCGAACAGGACCCGGAGTGGTACTGGCAGACCGTCGCTGAAACTATTAAGGTGTCTCTACAAAAATCCCGGATAAATCCCGGGGATGTCTGCGGAGTCGGGCTTAGCGCCCAATCTCCGGCATGCATAATGGTAGATAGAGACCTTAAACCCTTGCGAGATGCCCACATCTGGATGGACAGGCGGGCTACCAGGGAGTGTGAGTGGCTCAAGGCCAATATTGGCGAGGATGCGATCTTTGAGCTTACAGGAAATCCGATTGATCCGTATTATGGTTTGACGAAGTTGATGTGGGAGAAGGCTAACGAACCGGACTTGTACAAACGCTGCTACAAGATGCTTAACCAGAAGGACTACCCCTTAATGAAGCTGACAGGAAAGCCCGTAACAGATTATTCAAATGCCGCACTGGACGGGATCGCCTTCGATATTCGTAAACGGTGCTGGGACCAGGACATGGTGCGCGCTATCGGCCTCGACATGGACAAACTTCCCGATGTGTACCCATGCGATGAGGTAATCGGGTATGTCACCAGGGAGGCCGCTCAGGCCACCGGGTTGGTTGCAGGGACTCCCGTCGTGGCTGGCACCATAGACGCAAATGCCGCCTGGCTGTCGATGGGAGTGATCAATGACGGCGAAAACGCACTTACCTTGGGCACCGCAGCATGCTGGGGCCTTTCTCATAAGAGCGATAAATTCGCACGCGGCATGATCGTCCTGCCTCATGCCGCAGATTCCCGTGAGAAATACTTCTCGGCTGCTGCTCTTGTAGCGGGCGGGGCGCTTATCAGGTGGTTCCGCGATACCTTTGGGAACCTCGAGCGCAACACCGGCAGAGAGCTTGGCATATCTGCGTATGACGTCATGAACCTGGAGGCGGAGAATATCCCCGCAGGGAGTGATGGATTGGTCATACTCCCCTATTTTATGGGTGAACGCACCCCGGTTTGGGATGCCCATGCCAGAGGGGTTATGATCGGCCTTTCCCTGTCTCACGGACGCGGTCACATAATAAGGGCGTTGATGGAGGCCGTTGGATATGGTGTGGCCCATAACATCCAGTTGGTAAGAGACGCAGGGATCGAGGTCAAGGAGCCAATCGGCTTGGTGGAGGGCGGCGCGAAATCGCGACTATGGCGCCAGATAATCGCTGATATCACCGGTATGGAGGCCGTGTACATGGGGAACGTGCAGGGTGCCCCGTTTGGTGATTGCGTGGTCGCCGGCGTCGGAGTCGGCGTGTTCAAGAATTATGAATTCATCAAGGATTGGGTAAGCGCGGTAGAACGCCGCCTGCCAGATCCCGAGAACGTGGCCCGTTATAAGGAGCTAATGAAGGTCTACCTGGGGCTCTACCCCAAGCTAAAGGATGATTTCAGAACCCTATCAAGGCTCAGTGCATGATCGTGCCAGTCAGGTCGCGTGCTCCATATTCACCACGCGACTTTCATCAGGGGAATACCCCCTGTTTGAAGCGGAGGTGATAAATAGCGGAGACAATTTAGATGGTCGGTTGGGTACATGGAGGTCTCGGTGGCATGAAAGTACAACAAAAACAGAGGATCTAAGGAGGAACTAGAACATGTCGAAGACAAAACGCAACTGGTTAAGTGCCCTGACAATGGCGATGGTAGTTGCCGTTTTGGCCTCGTTGATGGTGGCGTTCCCCATTGCAGCCGAGGAAGAAGTCACCTTGCGGATACTGGGTATCGGTGGCTGGACTCCAAGTGAGCTTGCGGTCAAGATGGGGCCGCTTTTCAGCAAGTATGCCGAAGAGAAGCTCGGGTACAAGGCAAATGTAGTCGCTGACTTTGCCCCGTTTACCAGCCTGTATGAGAAGGCAGCCTCGGCGTTTGCTGCCAAGTCGTCCCAGTATGATATCATTATCAGCGATAGCCAGTGGCTTGGCGCTTTCGCGACCGGCGGGCATATCCTCAAACTCAACGATATAATTGAGAAAGACCCTGCCCTGAGCAAGATAGTCAAGGACATATATCCTCAGCACATAGCATCCTACATGACCTATCCTGATGGCAGTGACGAGTGGTGGGGTCTGCCGCAAGAAGGCGATGACCTTGTCCTCTACGTTCGGAAGGATCTTCTGAATGATCCAAAGGAGCAGGCCGCCTTTAAGGCAAAGTACAAGATCGACCTACCTCGTACTTATGAGGATTTCGCGAAGCTGGATTGGGATACCTTCCATAAGGTAATCGAATTCTTCAACCGCCCCCCCAAGATGTATGGGTTTGCTGGCGAGTATGCGAAGGAATATGACTTTATCTCTGACCACGTCATGTCGATGTTCTGGACATGGGGTGGGGACATTATCGATACCAAGACCAACAGGGTCCGCGGGATACTCAACAGCAAGGTCAATGCCGAGGCATTAAAGTACTATAAAGATCTTCTCAAGTTCCAGCCGCCGGGAGCAATATCCTTCGGAATAGACCAGGTCATAAACGCCATGGCCCAGGGCCAGGTCTTCTCCGCCCTCACCTGGGCTGCGGTAGGTAGGCCGATCTTCGACCCGGCCCTCTCCAAGGTCCACGACAAGGTCATGGTTGTAATGCCCCCTGGCAAGATCCTGGAGAATGGCAAGTTCAACAGGATCTACTGCCTCGGAGGCCAGCCATGGGTCATATCCAAGTACTCCAAGCATCAGAAGGAAGCCATTGATTTCTTGAAGTGGTGGTACCTGCCTGAGACGCAATGGGAGTTCGCGCGCCGTGGCGGCAACCCGGTCGTAAGATCGGTTATAGACACTGAGAAGTTCAAGGAACTGAATCCATGGAACCGCGCCTACGTGGATATGATCCCGCAAGGCCGCGACTTCTGGCATCTGCCTTGCTACGCGGAGTTGCTCCTCATCCAACAGGAGGAGTGGACGGCGTACATGTCTGGTGCTACCAAGGATGCCCAGACAGCGAACGACAATATCGCCAGGCGCCAGGAGCTTGTGCTTCGCCGCGATGGTTTCCTGAAGTAGCGCCCAGGGAGTATCGCAGGTCATATAGCACTAGCACTACGGGATTTGTTCTCTACCGGGCCGGGGGCGCGCTCGGACTCGTCCTCGGCCCGGTAGATTCGACCGAATGATGGTGAAGTTGATGGGGGGTTATCGATTTGCAAGAGCGGATGAAGTTGCCATTTCTCATGCCTATGCTCATATTCCTTTTCGTATGGAACATCCTACCCCTCTTATGGGTCGTGGGACTGAGCTTCTACCAGTTCTCAGTTCTCCAAGGGGGGATACCAAGGTTCTTGGGGCTGTGGAACTATATTTCTATTCTCGAGGATCCGTATTTCTGGGAACGGTTCAGAACGACCTTTAGCTTTGTAGCACTTGCCGTATCACTGGAGCTCGTCATTGGTTTTGCCCTGGGATTCCTCTTTAATCAGAAGTTTCCTGGCAAGAGAATAATGCTGCCTATTATCTTTGCTCCGATGATAATTGCTCCCGTGGCCGCGGGCGTCTTTTTCCGATTCATATATGATCCCCACTGGGGCGTAATCAATTACTTCCTCACTAAGTTCTTTAATATCCGGCTGGAGTTCCTGGAGAAGGCCGACCTCGCGCTTCCAGCCGTTGCTGCTGTCGATATTTGGATGTGGTCCCCGTTTATGATGCTGATGTGCCTGGCCGGTTTGCAGGCAGTGCCTCAACACCTCCTGGAGGCAGCAGAGATCGACCGAATCCCTTGGTTCATGCGTTTTAGAAATATCGTGCTGCCACATATTAGACCGGTGCTAGTGCTTGCGGTCCTGCTCAGGACCATAGATGCCTTTAAGACCTTTGACATCGTGTTTGTGATGACGGGAGGCGGGCCCGGGGCTGCGACTGAAGTACTGCCGATGAGCATCTACCGTCAGGCATTCTTGTTCTTCAGAACGGGCCAGGCGTCATCCCTTGCCGTAATTGTGCTTTTTATTGCCGTGGCATTCACCAGTATATACCTAATGATGATTCCAAAGGAGGCTTAGGACATGGCGGATACCACCAGGGAACGAGGAAAGGTAAACGTCTGGGGAGTTCTCGCCGCTATCATCACCATAGCATACTCTCTTCCTATCCTATGGCTGGTGATGACCTCATTTAAGAGCCGGATCGATATATTCGCAGTTCCCCCAAAGTTCATTTTCAGGCCAACGCTCACCAATTACATATATACCATCAATAGGGGGCTTTTCTGGGGCCCGCTCTTAAACAGCGTGATAATGTCGGTGGTGAGCGTGCTCTTGGCCGTAGCGTTAACCATATTTGCTGCTTACGCTATCTCAAGGTTCAATGTTAAGGGCTCCCAACTGATAATGTTCATGGTGTTATCCCTGAGGATGATGCCGGCGGCGGTAGTGGTGATTCCGATGTTCTTGCTGTATCGGTTGCTTGGACTTGTGAACAATTACATCGGCATGATCCTCTTATATGCGATGTTTAGCATTCCATTTTCATTGTGGATGCTCAAGGGATTCATCGATGAGGTGCCGAGACAGTTTGATGATGCGGCCCTGGCGGATGGTGCGTCTGTACTGCAGGTACTACGGGACGTAATTCTCCCTCAGCTGGGACCTGCAATAGCTACGGTCATAATCTTCAATATGATCTTCGTCTGGAATGAGTTTCTGTTCTCATATATCCTGACGGGCGTTGAAACTCGCACAATCCCGGTCCAGATTGCTTTGGGCATATATACTGACAAGGGAGTTGACTGGGAATACGTAAGCGCCCTCTCGACAATCTACATAGTACCGATAGTCATAGCGGTCTTCGCGCTGCAAAAGAGCTTGCTCCGTGGGATGACTTTCGGGACTATAAGGAGGTAGATCTGGATGCTGCGCGCCTCAGTTGATCTAGGTGCAAGCAAGGCTCCCGTGGGGAAATCCCCAGTAGTCGGGACAGGGATAAACGCGCGACGTCTGGTCACAGATGTATCTATACTGTTGATCGTTGGAGGAATCCTATTGCTCTGGCAACCGTGGTCGTTCGGTGCCTACCAGCTGGGGTTTAAGGTCCTCATAGCGGGCGCCTTTATACAAATGATCATGGGAAATCTCGGGTCGGATGCTACAGTCCCGCAGGCAGTCCGAGTCTTTATCATCGGGACCGTCATATTCCTCACAGTCGTGGGATTGGCTGTGTTCATGGCACCAAGACTGGCAGGGCTTCTCTAAAGGAGGTAACTTCACTTGTCGGCAATCCACCTTGAGCATATTTCAAAGAAGTTTGGACGCAAGACAGCGCTTGGGGATATAACCGTTGATATTCCCGAAACGACTTTTACCACGGTCTTGGGACCGCCAGGAGCCGGGAAGACTACACTTCTACGTATATTGGCCGGCCTCGAACGGGCGGATTCGGGAAAGATCATAATGAATGGGGTTGATGTCTCCCAGCGTCTGCCAGGCGAACGCGGGGTCTCGTTTGTCGCGCAGGATTTTGCGCTGTATCCGCACATGAATGTATTTAGGAATATCTCCTACCCTCTAAGGCTCCGCAAGACGAGCAGGGACGAGATCAAGCGCAAGGTTACGGAGACGGCCAGGTTTCTCAAGATTGACAAATTGCTGGATCGTGAGCCGACGCAGTTGTCAGGCGGCGAGCAACAAAGGGTAGCCATAGCCAGGGGCCTGGTCAAGGATGCGCGCCTCTACCTTTTTGATGAGCCGCTCACAAACCTTGATTACAAGATCCGCGAGGACATGCGTGCGGAATTTCGCAAGATCCAGCATGAGACCGGCCAGACGATTGTATATGCCACGTCGGATTCCATCGAGGCAATTTCAATGTCTGAGTACCTCATCGTTATGAATGAGGGGCAGATTGTTGAGGTTGGCAAGACCACCGAGGTATATGCGGCGCCAAAATCGTTATTCACAGCAACTTATTTCGGATATCCGCCTATGAATACCTTGCCAGCGAAATTGGGGGAATCTGAAGGCGGCTTTACAATCGACGCCGGGATCTTTTCCGTGAATATCAAGGGTGAGAAGCCCCGCTTCAAATGCAGCAAACCCGTTGCTGCGGTGAGACCCGAGCGCCTTGTGCTGGCTGACAGGAAACCTGATACCGATGCCGCTTTTAGCGCGAAAATAGTGCTTTCCGACGTTATAGGTTCCGACACCATTGTATACTTGAAACCGGAGAATCATCCTGAAACGGTGAAGGCTTTTGTACCCAGCACCTATCGTGCCCTGCCGGGGCACAGGGTCTGGGTCGGCCTTGCCTCTCGCGACTTGTTCATATATGATGCAGATTCCGGACTCTTGGCTTGGAAGGGTGAGGACGTTGGCTCAGGTCAGGCTTGAGAACCTATGGAAGGTATTCAACGGCAAGGTGGAGGCGGTAAAGGGTGTTACGATGACGATTCCGGATAAGACAGTGGTCTGCCTCCTGGGCCCGTCCGGGTGCGGCAAGACGACTGTCATGAGAATGATCGCGGGCCTTGAAACCCCTACCCGCGGGTCGGTGTATTTTGATGATCGTGACGTGACTCACTTGAAACCGAGCGAACGCAACGTTGCGATGGTATTCCAGTTTCCTGCGGTCTATCCGCACCTCAACGTTCTGCAAAATATCAGTTTCCCCCTGATCGCGGAGGGCTTATCTAAGGCAGAAGTGGAGCAACGGGTACAGGAGGTAGCCCTGGTGCTGGGCCTTACGGACGTTCTCAAGGAGATGCCCAAGGCCCTCGATACCGGCTCCAGACAGCGTGTGGCTATAGGCCGGGCTATCGTCAGACGTCCCCGGGTCTTTATATTTGACGAGCCGCTTTCAAATATCGATCCAAACGTCAGGGTGGAAATGAAGAGCATTATCAAGCAGCTCTCCCGCGACCTGGGACAGACCTTCATATATGTGACGCATGATCAGTCAGAGGCGATGACGCTGGCTGACCAGATCGCGGTCATGAAGGATGGCGAACTACTACAGTTTGACAGCCCCGAGGAGGTCTACGAACGTCCGGCAAACACCTTCGTCGGTTGGTTCCTCGGGAATCCCGGCATGAATTATGTAGGGGCTCAGGTCAGGGATGGCGGAGCTGGCAAGATCGAGCTGTTCTCGGATACGTTCTCTCTTAAAGTAGACGCTGGGAAGGTTGCGGCGGGAACGGCAGCGCTATCGGGCCGGAAGGTGAGGATCGGAATACGCCCGGAGCATATAAGGATATCCCGTGAGGAGCAGGGCGGCAATTGGATCAAGGGGCAATGTGCCTTGACGGAACCCATGGGGGCCCGCGAGATAGTGCATGTCAGGATAAATGGTGACCAGATTCGCATTAAGACACTCCCAACCGACGTGATCAGGGAGGGCGACGAGGTCTGGGTCTACTTCCCGGAGGACCACATCCGGCTGTTCGATGCAGACACGGGGGTTCGTATCGGAAACTGAGGTGAAACGGATGCTGCTAAAGTCGAAGCGGGAAGAGGTAATTGAATATGCCCGGCGTATGAGCGCGAGCAAGCTGGTGAGTGGTACATGGGGTAATCTCAGCGTGCGTGACCCAGAGACCGGGCTTATAGCAATAACTCCAAGCGGGATGGACTACGATAGCCTTGAGCCTCAGGATATCGTGGTAATGGATGAAACAGGGAAGATAGTCGATGGTAAGCGTAGGCCCACTATAGAGGTACCATTACATCTTGGGCTATTCAGGAATCGCAAGGACATCAACGGGATCGTCCATACCCATTCAATATTTGCGACCACTCTTGGCGTCTTGAACCTCGGGGTGCCTGTTGTGTCGGCGGAGATGGCCGCGGTGGTCGGCGGACCGGTGCCTGTGGCACCTTTTGCCGTGTTTGGTACCGAGGAATTTGGCAGAATCGCCCTTGAGACCATGGGAGACGGGTGCGCTGTTGTTCTCAAAAACCACGGGGTGGTGGCAGTCGGCCCCGCGCTCCCCGATGCATTTGCCGTGGCCTCTGTTGTTGAGGACGCAGCAATGGTTTATGTCTTTGCCAGCATGATAGGGAAACCAGATCTGGTACCCGAGGAGTATTTGGGGAGCATGCGCAGTACATACCTTAACAGGTATGGTCAGCGAGTAGCGTCATGAAGGGGTGTGCGAGCATGACAAAGTACCTCGTTGGATGTGATATAGGTACCGGGGGAACTAAGGCGGTAGTAATGAGCAGCGACGGGGAGGTCCTTGGGAATCATTTCGTCGAATACCCGCTCATAACGCCGAGGCCCGGGTGGGCGGAGCACGATCCTGAGTGGTACTGGAACGCGGTAGCGGAGACCATTCGAGTAGCGATACAGCGGTCGAGGGTAAGCAACAGGGATATCGTTGGAGTGAGTCTAAGCGCTTTGTCGCCTGCGTGCATCCTGGTCGACAAGGATCTCAAGCCGCTCCAAAACGCGCACATCTGGATGGATCGCCGGGCGACTGCGGAGTGCAAATGGCTTAAGGAGAATATCGGTGATGACCGGGTATTTGAACTGAGCGGCAATCCAATAGATCCCTATTATGCCACGGCAAAGCTGATGTGGGAAAAGAACAACCGGCCTGAGCTATATTCACGCTCATACAAGATGCTTACCGCGAAGGATTACCCCATGATGAAGCTGACGGGTCAGCCCGTCACCGACTACTCCAATGCGTCGCTCATAGGGATTGCCTTTGATATCCGTAAACGCCGGTGGGATGAGGATCTCATAGAGGAAATAGGCCTGGATGTTGAGAAGTTTCCTGAGGTGCACCCATGCGACGAAGTCATAGGGGAGGTCACCCCTGAGGCTGCCGCTGCAACAGGGCTGGCCCCAGGTACCCCAGTAGTCGCCGGGACCGTGGATTGCAACGCCGCCTGGGTGTCCAATGGCATCACCGAAGAAGGGGATAATTCCCTTGTTATGGGAACGGCCGGGGTATGGGGCGTTGTTCATGACGAACCGGTCTTCACCAGGAATATGATCACGATAATCCATACGGCAGAATCGCGTCGCAAGTATACCACCCTTGCTGCACTGGTATCATGCGGGGCCCTGATACGTTATTTCCGCGATACCTATGGGCAGCTCGAGGTGGAGACCGGGAAGAAGCTGGATATAAGTCCATATGATGTGATGAACCTGGAGGCTGAGAAGGTACCCCCGGGGAGCGACGGTCTCATCATATTGCCATACTTTATGGGCGAGAGAACTCCCATATGGGATCCACTGGCACGAGGCGTGGTTTTCGGACTTTCCCTTGCCCACGGGCGCGGCCATTTGATTCGTGCCATGATGGAGGCCGTAGGCTACGGCATAAGACACAATATGGAGTTGGTTCGTGAACGCAACATCAAGATCAACTCGCCGACGTTCCTGGGAGAGGGCGGGGCACAGAGCCGTCTGTGGCGTCATATCATCTGCGACATCCTGAATGTCAAGGGGGCATATATGGCTGGCGGCGCAGGTGCTCCGGTAGGCAATGCCATCTGCGCTGGTGTGGGAGTAGGAGTGTTCAAAGACTACTCGGTTGCCAAGGAATTCGTGAAGGTCACGGAGGTCATAGAGCCGGATCCCGAGAAACATGAGTATTATACCAGGCTGTACAGGATATATAGGGATCTTTATCCTGCACTCCGTCGACATTTCGAAGACCTCGCCTCGGCGACCGGCTATCTGTGATCGAGGGGTGAAATAATGTCCATTGCTATTGGAAGTGACGAGGCTGGTTTTGAACTCAAGAAGGTCATCATAGATTACTTGCAGGAGCTTGGTTACCAGGTCGAGGACTATGGATGCTATAGTGTAGACCCTGTTGACTATCCGGATATTGGGGTGAAGGTGGCCGAGGCCGTAGCCGCCGGAAAGCATGAACGCGGTATCCTGATCTGCGGGACGGGTATAGGGATGGCGATTACTGCGAATAAGGTGGCGGGCATCAGGGCGGCTCAATGCCATGACGTCTACTCTGCCGAGCGGGCCCGAAAGAGCAACAACGCTCAGATAATGACCATGGGAGCCCGCGTCATAGGACCTGAGCTGGCAAAGACCATCGTCAAGGCGTGGATGGCTTCGGAGTTTGCAGGAGGGCGTTCAGCACGCAAGGTTGCTAAGATAATGGACGTCGAGAGCAAATACCTGAGGGGGGCCGAGCGATGAAAAAGCTGATTAATGATCCTTACAAGGTTGTTGACGAGATGCTGGAAGGTTTCGTGAATGCTCACCCGCAGTATGTGAAGATGGTCCACCCCCGCGGTGTCATCCGAGCCAATGGTCCAAAGGAAGGGAAAGTGGGGGTAGTGATCGGAGGTGGGTCAGGTCACAAGCCTGCATTCATAGGCTATGTAGGATACGGTGTTGCCGACGGGGTAGCCGTGGGCAATGTCTTTGCTTCGCCACCGCCAGATCCCATCCTCGCGGTTACGAAGGCGGTAAATGGCGGGGCAGGAGTGCTCTACTCCTATGGCAATTACCAGGGGGATATCATGAATTTCGATATGGCGGCGGAAATGGCTGAGATGGAGGGCATCCCTGTAGAGACCGTCCTGGTTACTGACGATGTGGCATCTGCTCCCAAGGATCAGGTGAGCCGTCGAAGGGGTATAGCCGGGGACTTCTTCGTCTTTAAGATAGCCGGAGCCAAGGCGGAGACAATGGCAAGCCTCGCTGAGGTCAAGGCCGCGGCCGAGAAAGCCAACGCTAACACACGGACAATGGGAGTCGCCTTGACATCCTGCACTGTGCCCGCGGCCGGCAAGCCGATATTCACCTTGGCGGAAGACGAGATGGAGATCGGCCTTGGCGTGCACGGGGAACCCGGTGTGAGACGAGGAAAGCTCGAGCCTGCCGATGCAGTGGCGGAAGCGCTTGTTGCCCACATCCTGGAGGATATGCCTGTAGGCAGCGGAGAAGAAGTGGCAGTACTCGTAAATGGACTGGGCGCTACTCCATATATGGAGCTCTATATCATGTTCCGGAGGGTGGCCCAGATATTGAAAGAGAAGGGCATACGGATATACAGGTCCTATGTGGGGGAATATGTCACCTCCCTAGAGATGGCCGGGTGTTCCGTTACCTTGATGCGTTTAGATGACGAGCTCAAGGAGTTGCTAGACTTCCCGGCGGACACTCCAATGTTTGTTCAGCGGTAGGATGGCCGTCACGGTTGTAAGGGGGCAGAGCCATTATGGATGTTACTTTAACCGGAAAAGACTTTATCAGTATCCTCAATGAGATAGCAGATGCCATCGAGAAAAATCAGGACTATCTATCAGAGCTGGATAGCGCGCTCGGTGACGGAGACCATGGAGTCAGCATGACTATCGGGTGGCGGGCGGTCAAGGAGAAACTTCCAGAATTAGCCGGCAAGGATATCGGCACGATCCTGAAGACCGTGGGGATGACCCTGGTCTCGTCAGTTGGCGCAGCCATGGGACCTCTCTACGGGACAGGGTTCATGCGCGCTGGTATGGCAGTCGACGGCAAGCAAGAGGTAACCGGATCCGACCTTGTTAAGATGTTTGTGGCTTTTCGCGAAGGCGTCGTGGCTAGGGGCAAGGCCAATGTAGGGGATAAGACAATGGTTGATACAATACATCCCGCAGTAGAGGCCTTTAAGACAGCCATGGAGGGAGGAGAAGACGTCTACAGCGCATTGGACAAGGCCGTAGCGGCAGGCGAAGCCGGAATGAAATCGACGATTAACCTCGTTTCAAAGATGGGGCGTTCAAGTCGCCTTGGGGAGCGTACCATAGGACACCAGGACCCCGGCGCAACTTCCAGCTATATAATGCTCAAGACGTTTGCGGATGCAGTGAAGCGGCATCGTGGCTAAGGTGTAGGTGTTTCATGACCCGGGCGTTGGTGGGTCCACCCAGGTATTCCCGTCATCGAAGTATATGCCCATACAGACGATGCTTTGTGATGGAACGCCTGCTGGTTGAACGAGTTATCGTAGACGCCTCATCAGCTTTTAAGCGGATAGGGCGCTGGTGATAGACGCCGGCACCATGGGTCCCCTGAGGCAGCGACCCCATTCTTCGGGTCACAAGTCCCCCCTCGGCCTCCTCTCCGGCCCATCCCTTCGTTCGTAGGGCACCGGGATATACTGGACAGACGGGCGGTGCTGCATGGGCTGGGGGTAGAGCTCCATGAGTTCATAGACCTCGCGGGGCAGGCCGACCTTGACGGGGAGGCCGAGCTTTTCCAGTTCCTCGCACGTGATGGGGTAGTCATGGGTCCACCGTCCTTCGGTGAGCGCCCTGGCTATCCTTTCAGCGTCTTGTGCGGGTATCCGGGCAGAGAGTATGCGATATACGCTATCATAGACCTGCACCATGGCCTTGGCTGCCACATCACCCAGTATGAGGGTCTTATCGTCCAAACTATCCTTGCTTTTCTGTTCTATTGCCTTCAGGATCGAGACTGCCGGGTAGCCGCCGAGCTGTGGGTCCACCGGGCCGAGGACGGCATTTTCGTCCATCACTATCTCGTCGGCTGCAAGAGCCAGGAGTGTGCCCCCGGACATGGCATAGTGTGGTACAAAGACGGTGACCTTTGCCTTGTGTTTCTGTATGGCGTGGGCGATCTGCTCAGCAGCCAGCACGAGGCCCCCGGGTGTATGAAGGATAATGTCAATTGGCAGGTCGTCAGGGGTAAGCCTTATGGCCCGCAGTATTTTTTCTGAATCCTCGATATCGATACTCTTGGATAAAGGAATCCCGAGGATGCTGAGGGATTCCATCCGGTGGATCATGGCGATGACACGGGAGCCACGCTTTCTCTCCATTCCCCTGATAATACGATACCTTTCAACCTGGATTCTCTTCTGCCTGTATAGCGGCGTGAAGAATGTCCAGAGCAGGATTAGTATCCAGAATATGTTAATGAATCCTGCGCCCATACCCAGTCCCCCCACCGGTGTGACTTCGGGGGCGTTCGCCAAGCAGGGCCGGCCCGGATTTGGAGTGGCCGGCTTCACAGTCTCTCAAGCCTGGTAGTCCCTGTTGAAAATAATGCCTTATGCGACCTTGAATTATACAGGCACACGGCAGGCACGCGGCTATATGTGGACCCTGGCCGCACGTAAGCCGGGCCACGGGCCGGGGTTGCTTGTGTTTCGGGAGAAGGTATAGTAGAATACATTCGAAAAGAACAGGAATATGGACCCCGCGCAATTTAGTCATGATTGTCTCGGAAACGTGAGGTTTAACGTGAGGTTTATGGGTCGGGCACGGCCTTGATTTATATTTCCCTCAGACAACCCCAGGGAGGTTAGAAGAGCAATGGTGGAGAAGGGCACTTGGACGGTGAAGAAAGGGCTTGCTGAGATGCTCAAGGGCGGTGTCATTATGGATGTGACCACGCCTGAGCAGGCCAAGATAGCTGAGGACGCCGGCGCCGTGGCAGTAATGGCCTTGGAGCGGGTACCGGCCGATATAAGGGCGGCCGGCGGCGTCGCCAGGATGGCTGATCCTGCGATTATAGAGAAGATCATGGATGCGGTGACCATCCCGGTGATGGCGAAGGTGAGAATAGGGCACTTCGTGGAAGCCCAGATCCTCGAGGCCCTCGGGATCGACTACATCGACGAGAGTGAAGTGTTGACCCCCGCTGATGAATCACATCATATCAACAAGCATGCGTTCAAGGTGCCATTTGTGTGTGGCTGCCGGAATCTCGGGGAGGCTTTGAGGAGGATCGGCGAAGGAGCCGCCATGATAAGGACGAAGGGAGAGGCCGGCACCGGCGACGTGGTAGAGGCTGTCCGGCATATGCGTTGCGTCATGGACGAGATCAGGAGGCTCCAGAATATGCCAGAAGATGAACTCATGGCCGCTGCAAAGGAGATGGCGGCGCCATATGAACTGGTAAAGGAAGTCGCCAAGCTGGGCCGCCTGCCGGTGGTGAATTTTGCAGCCGGAGGCATCGCGACGCCTGCAGACGCGGCGCTCATGATGCAGCTGGGCGCCGACGGGGTCTTCGTGGGCTCCGGCATATTCAAATCGGAAAATCCGGCTGCCCGCGCGAAGGCGATTGTAGAAGCCACTGCACATTACAACGACCCTGATGTCCTGGTCAAAGTCTCAAGGGGCATAGGAGAGGCTATGCGCGGCATCCAGGCTGCTGGCCTGACTGAGGCCGAGAAGATACAGGGAAGAGGCTGGTAAGGAGTAGGTGCCGCAGTGAGGACCACTTTTCGTTCCAGGATTCGAGGAGGAAACGCAGTTGAACTTGAAGTCGAACTTGAGAATCGGTGTACTGGGGCTCCAGGGGGCGGTCAAGGAACACCTCGATATGCTCGAGGGTTGTGGATGTAATGCGGTTGATGTGAGGAAGGTCGGGGACCTCCAGGGCCTCGACGGCCTCATAATACCCGGTGGCGAGAGCACCACCATCGGCAAACTGATGGAGAGGTACGGTTTTGACGTCGAGATAAAGAGGCGCGTCGGTGAGGGAATGGCGGTCTTTGGGACCTGTGCAGGCCTCATATTGCTTGCCAAGGATATAGTGGGCAGCTCCCAGGCGCGGCTTGGGTTCATGGATATCCATGTGAGACGCAACGCCTTCGGCCGGCAGGTGGAGAGCTTTGAGGCAGACCTGGACATACCTGCGATAGGTGCCGAGCCTTTCAGGGCCGTTTTCATCCGGGCTCCCTACATCGAATCAGTCGAGCCCGGGGTAGAGGTCCTGGCCAGATTTGACGGCAAGATAGTGATGGCTCGTGAGGGGCGCTTTCTGGTCTCGGCATTTCACCCGGAACTCACCCGGGATAAGAGGATTCATGAATACTTCATCGAAAAGGTAGTCAGTGGTTAAGCAGGGGTTGCAATGAGTCCTGGTTTTCATCTGGCGCCTTAAGCAACGCAGGAGGGGTTATGGTTGATCGAAGCAGTCTGGAAAGTAGACAGAGAAGTGGCCGAGGCTATCGAGGCTGAAACGAAGCGGCAGAATTCCAAGATAGAGCTGATCGCCTCCGAGAACTTTACCAGCCTTGCCGTCATGCAGGCTCAGGGCTCGGTTCTCACGAATAAATATGCAGAGGGATATCCCGGGAAGCGTTATTATGGCGGCTGCGAGTTCGTGGATGTGGTGGAGAGCCTGGCTATCAAGCGGGCAAAGGAGCTCTTCGGCGCGGAGCACGCCAACGTGCAGCCGCATTCAGGCGCGCAGGCCAATACGGCCGTGTACTTCGCAGTTCTTGCCCCCGGCGATACAGTGCTCGGAATGGACTTAACCCATGGCGGGCACCTCACTCACGGACATCCCATCAACTTTTCGGGGAAATACTTTCGATTCATTCCGTATGGAGTCTCCAAGGAGACGGAGACCATTGACTATGACCGCCTTCGTGAGCTGGCCCATGAGCATAAACCCAAATTGATTGTGGCAGGGGCAAGCGCATACCCTCGCATCATCGATTTTGCCTTGATAAGGCAGATAGCCGATGAAGTGGGTGCGATGGTCATGGTCGACATGGCACATATTGCCGGCCTGGTCGCTACCGGGCTCCACCCGAGCCCCGTTCCATATGCGGAATTCGTTACCACGACCACGCATAAAACTCTTAGGGGACCTCGAGGCGGGCTTATCCTGTGCCAGGAGCGATTTGCGAAGGCAATAGATCAGGCGGTATTCCCGGGCACCCAGGGCGGGCCCCTCATGCATGTGATAGCGGCCAAGGCGGTAGCCCTGAAAGAGGCAATGACAGATGATTTCAAGGCCTACCAGGCTCAGGTCGTGAAAAATGCCAGAGCGCTGGCGGAGGCGCTCAGTTCCCGCGGGTTCAGGCTGATATCGGGCGGGACAGACAACCACCTGATGCTGGTCAGCATGATTGAAAAGAAACTCACCGGGAAGCGCGCCGAGAAAGTCCTGGATGATGTCGGGATAACGGTAAACAAGAATACGATCCCGTTCGACCCTGAAAAGCCATTTGTGGCCAGCGGAATACGTATCGGGACTCCGGCAGTAACCACCCGAGGCATGAGAGAACCGGAGATGGACGAGATCGCGGACATAATATCTTCTGTGCTGTCAAATCCCGATGAGGACGCAGTAAAAGAGGAGGCACGAACCAGAGTATCCGGGCTGTGCAGCAGGTTCCCGCTCTACCCGGAGCTACTCGCTTCCGCGCGTTAGCGAGGCGCAACCAGCGAAGCGCCGGCGAGAGCCGGAACTGCCAGCCGACGGTCGATAGTCTTCACCACCCACCCGCATATTGTTTTGCCACCGCTGGCGAAGGCCATAATAGAGCATGTGGCGTTGGGGTGTGCGGAGGCAGCCCCAGCCTTTTTACCGACTTCGCAGAGGAGGGGGCGAAATGCAGGGCGTACTCGAGATTCGCTGGCATGGAAGGGGTGGTCAGGGGGCTAAGACTGCAGCGATCTTGCTTGGAGAGGCCTTGGCGGCCGCGGGCAAGCATATCCAGGCGTTCCCCGAATACGGTCCTGAGAGGATGGGGGCGCCTGTTCTTGCTTTTAACCGGGTAAGCGACAAGCCGATCCGGCTGCACTGCCACGTAGAAAGGCCCAAGATCGTTGTGATCCTCGACCCGACCCTGGTCGGCAAGGTAGACGTCACCGGCGGGGTACCCGGGGACGGCGTCTATGTCATCAATACCAACCTTGCTCCCGCCGAAATAAGGCGAAAGCTCAACATCAAAGGCGGTAGCATCTTCACAGTTGATGCCACTCAGATTGCGCTTGATACCATAGGGCGCGATATTCCCAACACACCCATGATGGGAGCGCTCTTAAGGGCAGCGGGGCTTCTCCCTCTCGACGACTTCATTTCGGATATCCGGCATAAACTCGAAAAGAAGTTCAAGACCAAGCCAGAGATAATAGAAGGGAACATCAAGGCGATTCAGCGGGCCTACCAGGAGGTGAGGTCTGAATGAGCACTTTGAAGGAGGGCACGGCCGACGTCGGCATTGCGCGGGAAGAGCCCAAGGGCTGGAGGGATGTCCCAACCGGTGGCCTCATTACCGAGGCGGGCAACGCCATGGAATATGAGACCGGCGACTGGAGGACGTTCCGTCCGGTGTGGCATAAAGACAGGTGCATCCAGTGCCTTTTCTGCTGGGTCTACTGTCCTGATTCCGCAGTAGAGGTGAGGGACGGCAAGGTCGTCGGGATAGACTATAAACACTGCAAGGGATGTGGTATCTGCGCCAATGAATGCCCGCCCAAGGTAAGGGCCATTAAGATGGAGCTTGAAAGCGAGGCCGCCGGCGAAGGAGCAGCCGGCAACGAAGGAGGAGGGAAGGACAATGCCTAAGGCGGTAGCCATAACTGGGAATGAGGCTGTGGCGGAGGCTATGCGCCAGCTCAACCCCGATGTAGTGGCCGCATACCCGATTACGCCCCAGACCGAGATTGTCCAGATCTTCTCCACGTTTGTTGCAGACGGGTTGGTACATACCGAGTTTGTCCCCGTAGAAAGCGAGCATTCCGCCCTGAGCGCCGTTGTCGGGGCCTCGGCGGCCGGGGCCCGGGCTATGACCGCCACATCTTCTCAGGGGTTGGCTCTTATGTGGGAGGTGCTCAATATAGCCTCCGGCATGAGGCTGCCAATCGTGATGCCGGTGGTAAACAGGGCCCTGTCGGCGCCCATAAACATCCACTGCGATCACAGCGACACGATGGGCGCCAGGGACTCCGGGTGGGTGCAGATATATTCCGAAAACGTCCAAGAAGCCTACGACAATGTCATTCAGGCCGTGCGGATCGCAGAGCACCCGGATGTGCGGCTGCCTGTAATGGTAATGATGGACGGGTTTATCATAAGCCATGGCATGGAAACGGTGACCCTCCTGGAAGATGATGTGGTAAAGCGGTTTGTGGGAGAGTATAGGCCGGAGCATTCGCTACTTGATGTGGATCACCCGGTAACCTTTGGGGCGCTTGATTTCGCGGATTGGTACTTTGAACACAAGCGCCAGGAATCAGATGCCGAAGCCGGGGTCTCACAGGTTGTAATCAGTGTAGCTGAGGATTTTGCCAGGATATCGGGCCGCAGGTATGGACTATTTGAGGAGTACATGTTGGATGACGCCGAGATAGCGGTGGTGGCCTTGAACTCTACGGCGGGAACGGTAAAAGAAGTTGTAGACGCGCTTCGCTCCGACGGGGTCAAGGCCGGCTTACTGAAGCTCAGACTGTTCAGACCCTTCCCCCATAGGGATGTGCTGAGCGCCTTAAGACATGTCAAAGCCATAGCCGTGCTCGACAGGGCTGATACTTATTCGACCATGGGCGGCCCTCTCTTTATCGACATTCGTAATGTCATGTACGATATGCCCGGGCCCAGGATAGTGAATTACATATATGGCCTCGGCGGGCGCGATATCGACTTGGACGAGATCAATAAGGTCTTCGAAGACCTCAAGGACATTGCGACGACCGGCAAGGTAGGGGCGCCTGTGACCTACCTCGGGGTCCGGGAATGAGGAGGTGACGGCTATGGCCACTTTACGTGAACTTGCGCAAAAGGATGAACTCCTGACGGGCGGGCACAGGGCATGCGCGGGCTGTGGCGCACCTGTAGCGCTCAGGATGGCGTTAAAGGCGGCTGACACCCCCGTAGTGGTCGGGTGCGCCACGGGATGCCTTGAGGTAACCACGACGATATACCCCTATACAGCCTGGAAGACGCCATTCATTCACAGCGCCTTTGAAAACGTGGCGGCTACCATCAGCGGGGTGGAGGCTGCTTACCGTTCTCTCAAAAGGCAGGGCAAGATCAACAGGGAAATCCAGTTTCTCGCTGTCGGCGGGGATGGAGGAACATATGACATAGGGTTTCAGTCACTGTCGGGTGCCATGGAGCGCGGGCACGATATGGTCTACATATGCTATGACAACCAGGCATACATGAATACGGGCATTCAGCGCAGCAGCGCCACGCCCCTGGGGGCAGCCACGACCACGACCCCGGCCGGGACCGTCATGCCGGGCAAGCCCCAAACCCGAAAGGACCTTACCGCGATTATGGCCGCCCATGGCATTCCATACGTAGCCCAGACTACCATCAGCCACTGGAACGACCTGGTTACAAAGGTCAAGAAGGCATTTGCTGTGAAGGGGCCTGCATTCGTGAACATCCTTGCAACTTGCAGGCTGGGGTGGCAGATACACCCTGCGGACAGCATCGAAGTGTGCCGGGTGGCTGTCGACACGTGTTTCTGGCCGCTCTTCGAAGTAGAAAACGGCAAGTGGCGGCTGACGCACAAACCAAGGGAGAAAAAGCCCGTGGTCGAATGGCTCAAGAGACAGGGCAGGTTCAAGCACCTCTTTACCGACCAAAACAGGCATATTCTGGATGAGATCCAGGCTGACGTCGACCGCAAGTGGGAGGAGCTCTTGAGAAGGTGCGGAGAGGGAAGTTCATAGGGGTAAGGAAATCCACCTTGATTCGACACCGGCCGGGTAGTATAATCCAGTTGAGGCCGTAAGAGCGGAGTTTGAGGCTGCAAGGCCAGAGTCAGGGTTGCAGGATCGGCGTTGGGGCCACAAGATCAGATAGAGTAATGTGATGAAGGGGACTAGTAGGCCGGGGAACCTTTCAAGAGAGTCGGGCAGGTGGGAACCGATAAGGTAGCCGGTCGAATCCACCCTGGAGCGGCGGGGTAAAATACCGCCCGGCATCGTCCGTTAGAGCTTTGTGAGTGGGCCACTGGCTGAAAAGGGTGAAGATCGGCATTCGTAGCCTGTGGCCAACCGGGGTGGCACCGCGGGATGTAGCCTCTCGTCCCTGGCAAGTATATGGGACGAGGGGCTCAGTTTTTATGGGACGCCGTGGGCCGGGGGGCACAGGCGGCCGTCCGACACATGAGATCCGTAATTCTATGTGAGGTGAGCCATATGTTAGACATAAGGCTGTTCCGTTCCGAACCTGACCGGGTAAGACAAGCCCTGGTCAAGCGCGGGGAGGAGCCGGGAGTCGTGGATGACGTGGTCCGGCTTGACGAAAAGAGAAGGGCGCTCCTGGTGGAAGGGGAATCCCTCAAGCGGAGACGGAATCAGGTATCAGAGGACATAGCCAGGATGAAGAAGCAAGGCCAGGATACAGGGGCTCTGGTAGCGGAGATGCGTGAGGTCTCTGACCGCATCAAGGCCATCGATGAAGAAGTGAGGGGGGTCGAGGGAGAACTCCAGGCGCTCCTGCTGGCGATCCCCAATATACCCCATGACAGCGTGCCGGTAGGAAAAGATGAGACGGAGAACATCGAGGTCCGGCGATGGGGCGAGCCAAGGCAGTTTGACTTCAAACCCAAACCCCACTGGGACATAGGAGTAAACCTCGGCATTCTGGACTTTGACCGGGCCAGGAAGATCACGGGGGCACGGTTTGTGGTATATCGCGGTGCCGGTGCAAGGCTCGTCAGGGCTCTCATCAGCTTCATGATCGATGTACATACCAGGGACCATGGATACAAGGAGATTTACCCGCCTTTTCTCGTAAACAGGGACAGCATGGTCGGGACCGGACAGCTGCCAAAGTTCGAGGAAGATCTCTTCAAGTGTCGCGACACGGACTATTACCTGGTTCCCACCGCGGAGGTGCCTGTGACCAATCTTCACCGGGATGAGGTCCTTGATGCCTCGCAACTGCCCATTTACTACGTGGCCTACACTGCTTGTTTCAGGGCCGAGGCCGGGGCCGCAGGGCGGGACACGCGGGGGTTGATAAGACAGCATGAATTTGACAAGGTCGAGCTCGTGAAGTTCGTCCGTCCCGAGACCTCGTACGAAGAGCTGGAGAAGCTTGTGGGGGATGCGGAGGATATCCTGCGGCGGCTGGGATTGCCCTACAGGATCAGCCAGATGTGCACTGGCGATGTCGGCTTCGCAGCGGCCAAGAAGTACGACCCGGAGGTCTGGATGCCGAGTTACGGGCGTTATGTGGAGATATCCTCATGCAGTAATTTCGAGGATTTCCAGGCAAGGCGGGCAGGCATAAGGTTCAGACCTTCAGCGGGCGCGAAACCCGAATATGTCCATACCTTGAACGGTTCCGGCCTGGCGGTCGGCAGGACCTTTGCGGCGATTCTTGAAAACTACCAGCAGGCCGATGGCACCGTTGTGATCCCGGACGCGCTGGTGCCGTACATGGGCGGGATGAAGGTCATAACGCCGGAACGGTAATCAAAACACCGCCCCATGCCGAAATCTTTATTGAGGAGACCATGTGCATAAACGAGGAATGGGCAGGACGGGAACGAGGTCGTCGCAATAGGTCGCGGTAAAAGGCCTGGTGGAAAGGGGATCGCTGCTGGTGAGGTGCGGACTCAGAGGTTACTCCCTGGTGATGACGATTGGTATAGCTGTGATCCTCTTTGGACTTGCAGACGGCAGGGGGAGTGGTCATGCGGGCGTTTTCGCCCAGCCGGGAACCGGAATAGATGCGGTCAAGGCAGTTATTGTGAAGGCGGAGGGCCAGGTCTACTTGTTGCCTGCCTCGGGCCGCTTGTGGATTTTGACGGGGCCCGGGATGCCGCTAAGTCCCGGGGACAAAGTCAAATGCGGGCCGGACGCCCGCTGCATGATTCATTTTGCGGATGGGATTCATTCCGAGAGTGGGCGCAGGGAGATTGGGGCAGCCGTGTGGGTGGAACCCGGCACCGAGATATATGTGGGGTCCCTCATGCCAGGGCCGGGTGTAGCGCCGGAACGGGGTATATCCAAGCCACCCGGGGAGAACGTAGCGGGACCGGGACCGGCGAGGGGGGCGCTGCAAGTCATCCTTGGCCGCATTTTTGCCTTTGTGAATAAGGCCTGGGATATGGCCTCGAGGTTTGAGGTTATCACCCCGGCGGCCACAGTAGGGGTAAGGGGTACCCGCTTCTCGGTCTATGTTCAGGAATCGGGCCTCACGGGTGTATCTGTCGTGGATGGCCTGGTTGCAGTTGCAGCTCAGGGGGTCTCAGTCGAAGTCGGACCGGGGCACGAGACGAAGGTGGTGCTCGGGTCTCAACCTGAAAAGCCAAGGCCCATGTCAAATAAGGAACGGGAACGCTGGAAAGGCCTCGGGAGGTTTAACGGCGCATTTGACGGCACGTCAGGCGGCCCATCCGACGGTGCCGGGGGACCGGATGAGTCAGGGAAGCCTGGGAATGCTGGAAAACACGAGAATGCCGGAGAATCCGATGAAGAGTATGATGACAAGGAAACCGAGGATGTCGGGGCTCCTGATGACTCTGAAAAACACAATGAGAATGGAAAACTAGGTAAGTCAAATTGTGACCCGGGTCACAAACTCCCCACGGCGGGGCGAGATAAAATTAAACCGGGAACGGGCAATTGAGCCGGGAACGGGCCATGAGATGGATGGCAGGTTTTACGGCAATGGCCCGGCCCCAAATTGAGCCTGGTGGAGGGATGATAGATGGAGTTGAGAAAGGTGAAGCTGAACCTCTGGATCGCGGCGCTCGTGGCGCTCTTCGTAGGGGGCATTGCTGCCGCCAGCCTTGCGGTGGAGCCGTCCCCGGCAGGGGATGATGCTCGCTCCGCGAGCTTCGCATCCAACATTATCGCAGCATACCCTGACCTGAACCTCTCGGTAGAGTATGTCGAGGGGCTCAGAGCGAATG
>DUSO01000150.1 GCA_012842565.1 Bacillota bacterium | reverse complement strand
TTGTCTTAGGCGACGAAGTCCCTCTTTTATGCCCCTGGCGCGTGACTCACCGACTCCCTCGACTTTGTCCAGTTCTTCAGGAGAGGCTTTTATGACATCCTGGAGGTTTCCGAAGACACCTACGATATTGTCTACGACCGAAAAGGGAATATGAGGAAGTTTGGAAAGGATCCTGTAGCCCCTGGGCGAGACTATCTCATCGAGCACGTTCTTGGCACCCGTAAATCCGAGGATACGGGCGATGAGGGCCTGGTCGACCAGGTCATCAAAGGACAAGGCTCGTAGCTGGTCCCGCACGGACTTCAGGGTCCTGTCGCCGTCCTGTACGATATAGTCCCGGATGGTGTACGACGCTTCGGGCTCCACGCCGGAGATGAGTTCCTTGAGTTGCATCTCGATGAGCCTGCCCTCTACGCCAAGCTCAGCTACATACCGCTCTACCTCGCGCGTCACCCGGTTCAGCATTTCGCCCCTCTGAATCGTCCACACCACATCACCCACCGTGGCTACGCCTTCAAACTCGAGCACGGTCAACTTTATGCGGGCCTGGTCGAGAATGCTCCTGAACTTCTCCAGTGTCTGCAATGCCTGGTTAGCCTTGGCCAGGGTGACACCAATCTCCCGTACTACATAACGCATGTTGCCCCTGTAGAGCGTCACGACATTGCGCCTTTGGGAAACCGCGATGACGAGGGCGCCCGTTTCCTTGGCGGTCCTCTGGGCGGTCCTGTGCCTGCTGCCTGTCTCCTCGGACGGAATGGATGGATCCGGGATCAACTGGGCATTGGCAAGGACGATCTTCTTTATGTCCCGGTCGATGATGATGGCCCCGTCCATCTTTGCAAGTTCATAGAGGCGAGAAGGACCAAAGGGACAGTCTAAGCGTAGACCACCACTGACTACCTTCATCACTTCCGGGTGATCACCAATCACCACAAGGGCTCCGGTCCTGGCTCGGATGATGCTTTCCAGTGCTTCGTGGAGCATGGTGCCAGGTGCTACGGTCCTGAGAGTATCCAGGAATAGTTCCTTTTCATCAACAGGATCATCCGCGGCCGGCACCCGTCATGCCCTCCTCAATATGCTCAAGGGCTTCACCCAGGGTTTCCACCCCGATCACCTCGACATCCAGAGGCAACGCCCCGACTACCTTCAGGTTACGCGACGGCACTATACATCGCTTGAAGCCGAGCCTCAAGGCCTCCCCGACCCTCGCTTCCACTCGGTCTACAGGCCTGACTTCCCCGGACAGCCCTATCTCACCGATTGCAACGGTGCCGGGGTTGCAGGGCCGGCCCCTCGTACTGGAAGCCACCGAGCATGCGACCGCGAGGTCGGACGCGGGATCGTCGAGTCTTAAACCGCCTACAACGCTCACATATACATCTTCCCCGCTCAAGAGCAAGCCTACACGCTTCTCTAAGACAGCCAGTATTATAGCCAGCCGGTTGTAATCCACGCCTATAGTAACGCGACGCGGGGTGCCGAAGGACGCCCCGCTCACCAGCGCCTGCACCTCGACCAGTATGGGCCGTGTGCCCTCCATGCTGGCCGTGACGGCTACCCCGGGCACCGGGACGGCGCGGTCCAGGAGGAAAAACGCCGAGGGGTTACGGACCTCGGAAAGCCCCGACTCATTCATCTCGAATATCCCGATCTCATTGGTGGAACCAAACCTGTTCTTTACAGCCCTGAGTATCCTGAAGGTATGGTGCCTCTCCCCTTCAAAATAGAGGACCGTATCGACCATATGTTCGAGGACCCTGGGCCCCGCGATCATCCCGGACTTGGTCACATGCCCTACGACGAATATGGCCGTGCCCGAGGATTTGGCAAACCGCACGAAACGCCAGGCGGCCTCACGCACTTGGGCCACGCTTCCGGGGGAAGACTCAAGCGAGGGTGTCCACATGGTTTGGATCGAGTCAACCACCACTACCCCCGGGTGGAGTCGCGAGGCGTGATTCTCTATGGCATCCACATCAGTCTCAGAGACTACAAAAAGGCCCGGTGACTTAAGCCCGAGCCTGCGAGCCCTCAGTGTCACCTGCCTCTTGGATTCCTCGCCGGAGACATAGAGCACAGGGAGGCCGGCACAAGCAACCATGTCGGATAGCTGGAGGAGCAGGGTTGACTTGCCGATCCCGGGATCCCCGGCCACCAGGATGACGGAACCGGGAACGATGCCACCGCCGAGCACACGGTCGAGCTCGCCTATCCCAACCGGGAACCTCTCCTCTGGCTCGACCTCCGTCGAGATTACGGGCGTGGGGGTGTCCCTGGATTCCTGGGGGTGGCTCGAGGCATGAGACGGCTCATAGACTTCCTCCACAAGCGTATTCCAGGCCCCGCACCCGGGGCACCGCCCCAGCCACTTGGGAGCCTCATACCCACACTCCTGGCATACAAACCGCGATCTTATCCTTGGCATGACAGTCTCTCATCACCCCACATGCCGAGACGTTCCCTCAGCAACCTGACCGCCGACTCGGGGTCGTCCACGGAACGCGTCAGTTCTTCGAATGGACAGGGCCCGGTGCGATCCCGGTTTAAGATAGTATTGACAGTCGTGTCGCAATCGGCAAGGATACCTGCTGAAACGAGATCCTGAAGTGCCTGGGACCCGGCCACCCTGGCAAATGCCGAATCTACGCCTGCATAGCGCAATAAGAGGCTTGACGCGCGCCCTATGATCTTATCGGCGCATGCTGCTCCCCTGAGCTCATCCCTGAGCTGCAACACGGATTCCAGGAGGGGCTTTACGCCGGTTCCATGCGACTCAAACAGCACCCTGCCTCCTTTGACGAATATAAGGCCGCAATCACGGCTTTCGAGTAGGTCTCTCGCCATCGCAAGGTCACTATATGCTATCGCATGCGTGCCGCGCGGCGAAACCTCCGTGATCTTGGCCCGGGCGGAGATGCCGTGTAACGAGAATGCGTCCACCATAGATGCCGCCACCTGCCCCGCCCGGTCCACGTCCGGGACAAGGGCCACGACCGACGGGCCGGAACCCGCCAGGGCCACGCCAAGAGCCCCGGCCTTGCGAGCACCGGTGAAAACATCCGAAAGGCCGGGCACAAGCCCCTGCCTGTAAGGCTGGTGAAGCCGATCCTGCATGGCAATATCCAGCCTGTCCGGCCTGTTCTCTACAAATGACGTCACCAGGAGTGCCAGGCGACTTAAGTTAAACACTGCATCCCCGAGGGGTACCTGCCGAGGCAGCACCCTGCGCGCATCTTGAGTCCTCACTTCGAAGTCCGGGATGGCGACCACTACCTTGAGACCATATGTTACCGGGAGCCTGGAGAAGACCACCCTGCCATCCACCACCGCGCTTATCGCAAGGCCACCGACAATAGCCGGAACTACGTTATCGGGGTGGCCTTCGATCTCACAAGCAAGCTCCAGCATGGCCTCCCCGGACAGCGGCCTCCCCAGAACCTCGTTGGCAAGCATGAGGCCGCCAACGATGGCTGCGGCGCTGCTTCCCATGCCCCGTGCAAGAGGTATGCTGTTTCGAATGGTAATCGACATGGGTGGGAGACTCCGCCCTGCCCTCCCGGCAACGGCATTCATTGCCCTTACCACAAGGTTATCGCCCGGACAGAGGGAAATCTTCGAAGCATCCTCACCTGATGCCTCGATGGATATCCGGCTGGCCTGTCCAGGGCCAGAGTCTTCTCGCCCGCCGGTATAACCGCCTCCGCATGCGGGGCCCCCCATATCGCCGCTATTGCCCTCGCCCTCGAGCGTCGTTGCCTCAAAGATACAATGGATTCCTACCGCCATTCCCAGGACATCAAAGCCGGGCCCCAGGTTGGCTATCGTGGCAGGTACACTTACCGCTACCCTCACGCTGAGATCCCCTCTCGCCTCAAGACGTCTTCAACAGACCCCATGTCCTTTTCGACCACGACCGGCTCTTGCCCGGTTGCCACAGCACGGTCCGGGTCCTTGAGGCCGTGTCCCGTTAAAACGCACACAACCTCCGCGCCTCCGGGGAAATACCCCGCCCGCGAAAGCTTGATAACCCCGGCCACAGACGCCGCAGAAGCCGGCTCGCAAAACACACCTTCCTCGCCAGCGAGCCTCCGGTAGGCATCCAGAATCTCGTCGTCGGTCACCTTGTCGATCAGGCCGGAGGACTCATCCCGGGCATTGACAGCCCCTTGCCAGCTGGCAGGGTTACCTATTTTGATGGCAGTAGCTATGGTCTTGGGGTCACGTACCGGTTTACCCTCTACGATAGGCGCTGCCCCGGCTGCCTGGAACCCGAGCATCCTCGGAAGTCTCCTCGTCTTCCCGGCCTTCCGGTATTCCTTAAACCCCTTCCAGTATGCCGTGATATTGCCTGCGTTGCCTACCGGGATCGCAAGAAACTCCGGAGCGTCGCCCAGGGTGTCGGAAACCTCGAAGGCCGCCGTCTTTTGCCCCTCGATGCGGTATGGGTTTATAGAATTGACGAGCGTTATGGGATACTTACGTGTTATCTCACGTACAATGCCGAGCGCGTCGTCAAAATTGCCCCGGATTGCAATAACCAGGGCCCCGTGCATCAGGGCCTGTGAGAGCTTGCCTAGGGCAATCGCCCCTTCCGGGATAACCACTATGCACTTGAGCCCGGCCCTTGCGGCATAGGCAGCAGCCGACGCTGAGGTGTTGCCGGTCGAGGCGCACATGACTGCGCGGGAGCCCTCCTCACACGCCTTGCTTATTGCGACGGTCATCCCGCGGTCTTTGAACGAGCCTGTGGGGTTGAGCCCCTCGTATTTCAGGTAGACTCTCACGCCGGTCAGTTTGCTCAGGCTACGGGCCTCTATGAGCGGCGTATCACCCTCGTTGAGCGTGATTATGGGTGTACTGTCAGTTACCGGAAGGAAATCCCTGTAGTGATCTATAACGCCTGCGATCTTCAAGTCTAGGCCTCCTCTCCTTCGACCCTTATCACATTCGCCACCTTCACGACCACCGGCAACTGCCTGATCTCCTCAAGCGCCTGCTGCACGTTTCGCTCACGGACACGGTGGGTTACAAAAACAAGCCCGACAGGTTCCTTGCCTCGTCCCTTTTGAATTACTGATTCCAGGCTCACCTCGGCATTGCCGAATGAACGGGCTATGGCGGCCAGGACACCGGGACGGTCAATAACCAACAAATGAATGTAATACCTGGTGACGACCTCATCAATCCTGGAAAGGCATGAAGTCCCGTTCCACCTCTTGACCATGGGAGCCAGGGCGGATACCGGCCTTGCTCTCGCGATACTATCGGCCGCTTCCATGAGGTCTGCCATTACTGCACTGGCCGTGGGAAGACTACCGGCGCCGCGCCCGTAAAACATGAGCTGGCCTACGGCGTTGCCCTGCACGAAGACCGCGTTGTAAACTCCGGCTACCGAAGCCAGGGGGTGATTGAGTGGTATCAGTGCCGGGTGTACACGGGCCTGCACCTTGCCCTCGTATTCCTTGGCGATAGCCAGGAGCTTCACTGCAAATCCGAGTTCTCTTGCATAGCTCAGGTCCAGCGAGGTTATCCCGCGGATTCCCTCTGTATAGATATCCTCCGGACGGGCCTCTATGCCGAAGGCTATGCTCGTGAGGATCGCCAGCTTATAGGCCGCGTCCTGGCCGTCCACATCGGCACTCGGATCCCTCTCCGCGTAGCCCATCTCCTGGGCTTCACTCAGCACCTCAGCGAATTCCCTGCCTTCCGAAGACATCTTGGTGAGGATGTAGTTGGTGGTGCCGTTTATTATCCCCATGAGCTGCGTGATTCGATTTGCGGCCAGGCATTCCGCCAGGGGTTTGATGATGGGAATGCCCCCGGCCACACTGCCCTCGAACCGCAGGCTGACCCCATTCCCGGCTGCCTCTCTCAGTAGCTCGGGCCCGTGTTTGGCGAGCACCTCCTTGTTTGCAGTGACTATATGCTTGCCGGCGCGGATGAGCCTGAGTATATAGTCGCGTGCCGGGGAAACCCCGCCCATTAGCTCACAGACGATCTTGATGTCGTCGTCATCCTCTATAGTGGACAGGTCATCAGTGAGTATATCCGCGGGAATATAGTTGGGCCTTGCCTTCGAGAGGTTTCTCACCATGATCCTCTTGACGTGAAGGGGAAAACCGAGCTTCCCCTCTATGAGGTTCTGGTTATCCTTGAGAATCTTCATCACACCGCTGCCGACGACCCCGCAGCCAAGAAGGGCGATAGATATGCCGGAGTCCAAAGCCCATCACCTCGTTTCTTATGGTCAATGGCTTCTCCGTATTATATCATCAATTGTGGACTCTTTGTAGGGTGTGCTCATAGCGTCACTCATAGCGTCGCAGCAGGGTGTTCGCAGCGCGGGGTGCCCAAAGCTCACAGCGGAGGTTATTCATGGGGAATAGTTCGAATAGACAAGGCGGCCTGGACGTCAAATAAGGTTGGGGGTGACGACTACGGGCGAGCTGCCGTCTGGACAGGGTGAACGAGGCCCTCGGCATGATGCCTTGTTCTGCCGTCTCGTAGCAGAGTACAGGACCAGAGTATGGCACCTAGCCTACCAGATGCTGCACGACCGGGACGAGGCAGATGACGCCTGCCAGGAAGTCTTTTACAGGGTCTTCAGGCAGCTATCCCGGTTCAGGGGGGACTCCCACCCGTACACCTGGATCTACCGGATTACAGTCAACTACTGCACCGATATCATGAGAAAGCGAAGTCGAAGGCAACTTGTGCCCCTGGAAGAAACTTACCCCAGTACAGGGGAAAGCGACCCGCCGGCGAGGGGAGCGGTAGTCGCCGACCTGCCGAGCACCATGGGAAACCCCGAAGAAGCGGCGGGGCAGCAGGAGCTGGTTCTCGCCCTCAAGGAGGCCCTTGACAAGCTGCCGGACCATTATCGTCTTTCGATAATCCTCCGGGACATCCAGGGCCTCGCCTACAAGGATATAGCCCGGATACTCGGCGTGCCTGTCGGGACGGTCATGTCAAGACTATATTACGGTAAGAAAAAACTCAGGAAGATGCTGGGCCACCTCCTGGATGACGTAGAATGACACTGATTTTTATCCATATCGTCGGCCGTTACGTGTTTCGTGCTTCTCCAATAGATCGCTATATCGTCGGTGGCCTGCCCTATATAGAAAGGCCAGGCTCGCCATGGAGGGGGACACTTTGGAGGTCGTTGTGATGAAGTGCCGGAGGGCAAAGGACCTTATACCTGCCTATCTCTCGGGAGATCTGCGCGGAGACGTGCTAGGCGCACTCGAAAGGCACCTGGCAACCTGCAGTGAATGCTCCTCGGAACTTCAAAAGTATAGGAGGCTCAACACGGCAATCGCCTTTCTGGCCCGGCAGGTGGCCCCTGCCCCCGGCGATGAGGAATTCTGGACCCGGTTCAATGCCGGGCTTCTTTCGAGACGAGGCCAGCCACGCCTGCTCAAGACAATAGAAGAGGCGGTATCACTGGCGATTGAGTCCCCTCTTGAGGTGCTTGTCCCTGCGGGTGTCGCCCTCTGGATTGCGTTTATCAAGCTTTCCAGCCTCCCATTGCTGGGCGGCACGCTGGGACGGCTGTTCTTGGAAGCGGGAAATTCCCTGGTGCGGGGCCACCTGATCGGCTAGAGGTCTTGGCCGGCTACCTGATTGGCCTAAGCTCGTGAGGTCCGGCTGGCCGACGGGCATTAGAAGGTTATCCCTGCTCAAAGGAGGTTATCTCCCCGTGATGACGGCATGGTCGGCGTTAAAGCAATTCATCCTAAAACCTGGCCTGGCCATGGAGGACATCAGGTCCGCTCCGAGGACCTGGATCTCAGTCGTCCTGGGCACGATAGCGTTCTGTTCCCAGACTGTCCTCTGGGCGGAAGTCCTGCTGCCATGGGTCAGAAACGTCTACTTATATTTGTTGCTCGGCACGGGCATCGCCCTCGGATATTTCATTGTGGTTTCGGCCGTGGTAAACGCGGTATCCCGGCTGCTGGGCGGCAAGGGACGATACAGCGATTTCCTCAATGTATGGGGGTACACATATATCCCGGGGATCCTGGGCGGCCTTGTGGTGGTGGCTGCGATATCGGGGCTTACGCGCCACCCGGATATGCTCGGCAGGCTTGCAAGGGGCCAGTGGGCTCCGGTCCTGATTGTCTCCGGAGTGGTAGTCGTGTTGGTATTCCTGCTGTGGGATGTCCTCCTCAAGGCGCTTGCAATCAGGGTCGTCCACGGGATATCCCTGGGCCGGCTGGTCCTGGCTGCAATAATCCTGGTGGTGATCTCAAGCCTGTTCGGCAGCCTGGTCAGGCACTTTGCGATTGAGCCGGTCCGATTCAGTGACCTGACGGTATTCCGCAGCATTGACCCGTCTGTTGCAGAGTTGGTGATGGCGAGGGAAGCAAATATTGCACGGATGCTCGGGCAAAGGCCGGGCCAGGTGACCACCAGTTTCGAGATTCGGAAACTCCCATGGGGCCCCAGGCGGGGGGATATCGTCGTCTTCGAGCGCCCGGGGTCAAAAGGGCTCAGCCTCGGCCGGGTAGTTGCTTTGCCCGGGGAAACCGTAGAAGTACGGGATGGCAGGGTTATGGTAAACGGACGTGAAATGCCCGGAAAGCACACGCTTATGCCAGGCGTCATGCCCGGCGGAATAACCATCCCGCCGCTTAAGGTCCCGGAGTCGACGTATTACGTCCTCGGGGATAACCGGCGGCTTGACCCCGCCTCCTATGGCGGCGGGCCTGTGCCTAAGAGGGAAATAATAGGGGCCTATTTTGAGACCGTCCTCTTCTTGCAGAGGCATGGCCTCATATAGGCCCCGGAGCCATTATCAGATCCCGGCGAGGTCCATCCCTGCAGGCCCTGCCCGGTTCGGGGCAGGCCTTATCCTGGCAGGACTTGGCGAACCCGGTCGAGCCTTGCTAGACCCTGGCCGGAGAAAGCGGCTCGAAGGTGAGTTCACCATCCCTGGCATCGACCTTGACGGTATCACCTTCCTTGATCTTGCCCTCCAGCATCTCCTCCGAGAGGCGATCCTCGATCCTCCTCTGGATGGCCCGCTTGAGGGGCCGGGCGCCGAATTCCTTGCTAAAGCCCTCCTTCGCCAGGATGTCCTTAGCCCTGTCCGTTACCTCGAGCTTGATATCGTGGTCCTTCAGGCGCACCGCGAGGTCCTTGATCCTGAGGTCCACGATCTTGCGGATATCATCCTGGGTAAGTGCATGGAAGACGATGACTTCATCCACGCGGTTCAGGAATTCCGGCCTGAAGGTCTTCTTCAGCTCGCTCATTATGCGCTCCTTCATGCGCTCGTAGGTGGCTTCCTCGCCCTCGCCTTCGGGCCTGAAGCCAAGGGCGGTATCCCTTTCGATAAAGCTCGCCCCGACGTTGCTCGTCATTATTATCACGGTATTCTTGAAGTCTACAGTCCGGCCCTTCCCATCGGTGAGACGGCCATCATCGAGCACCTGCAGGAGCACATTAAAGACCTCAGGGTGCGCCTTTTCAATCTCGTCGAAGAGCACCACCGAATAAGGACGGCGCCTCACGCGCTCTGTGAGCTGCCCTGCTTCTTCGTAGCCCACATATCCGGGAGGGGCGCCGATCAGCCTGGACACCGTGTGCCGCTCCATGTATTCGGACATGTCCAGCGCGATCATGGCATCCTCGTCCCCGAAGAGGGCCTCTGCTAGAGCCCGGGCGAGCTCGGTCTTGCCCACGCCGGTGGGACCGAGGAAGATGAACGAGCCAATCGGCCGTTTCGGGTCCTTGAGACCTGCGCGTGCACGACGCACTGCAAGGGCTACGGCCTTTACCGCCTCATCCTGCCCGATCACCCGGTTATGCAGTACCTCCTCGAGATGCAGCAACCTCTCGGTTTCCTCCTGAGCCAGCTTGGAGACAGGTATCCCGGTCCAGCTCGACACGACCTGGGCGATATCCTCCTCGGATACGGTAGCCTCGGTCCTCCCTCGCTTCTTTTGCCACTCAGCCTTGCGGGCTTCCATCTCGTCCCGCAGTTTCTGCTCCTTGTCCCTCAAGTCGGCGGCCTTCTCAAACTCCTCGTTCTGGATCGCCGACTCCTTCTCGGCCCTGATCCTGTTTACCTCATCTTCCAGGTTCTTCAGGTCAGGGGGCGCCACCTGGGTCTGGAGCCTCACCCGGGAGGAAGCCTCGTCCACCAGGTCGATGGCCTTGTCAGGCAAGAAACGGTCGGTAATGTACCGGTCAGACAGCCTTGCAGCAGCCACAAGAGCCCCGTCGGTGATCTTCACCCTGTGATGCGCCTCATATCTGTCTCTCAGCCCCTTGAGGATGGCAATGGTCTCATCGACGGTGGGCTCGCCCACCTGTATCGGCTGGAATCTCCTTTCAAGGGCCGCATCCTTCTCAACATGCTTCCTGTATTCATCAAGGGTGGTGGCGCCAATGCACTGGAGCTCACCCCTCGCCAGGGCCGGCTTGAGGATATTCGCCGCATCTATCGCCCCTTCGGCGGCACCCGCGCCCACGATGGTGTGCATCTCGTCGATGAAGAGAATGATGTCGTTTGCCGCCCTTATCTCATCGATGATCCTCTTGAGCCGTTCCTCGAATTCACCCCTGAATTTGGTCCCGGCAACAATAGACCCCATGTCGAGGGTAACCACTCTCTTGTTGGCCAGAACCTCGGGCACATCGCCCTTCACTATCTTCTGGGCCAGGCCCTCGGCGATGGCGGTCTTGCCTACCCCGGGATCCCCGATCAGCACCGGGTTGTTTTTTGTCCTGCGGCTCAAGACCTGGATCACCCGCTCTATCTCCTTCTCCCTGCCTATCACCGGGTCGAGTTTGCCATCCCGTGCAAGGGCTGTCAGGTCCCGCCCGAACTGGTCGAGGGTAGGTGTTCGCCCGCCCGGCTTGCCGGCAGCGGCCATTCCGGGAGCCGGGGTAGCTCCCAATAGTGATATGACTTCCTTGCGCACCTTGTCAAGGTCCGCACCCAGGTTTAAGAGCACCTGGGCTGCAACGCCCTCTCCCTCGCGGATCAGGCCAAGGAGTATATGTTCGGTCCCAATATACCCGTGCCCGAGCCTCCTGGCCTCGTCCATTGCGAGTTCGAGCACTCTCTTGGCTCTGGGGGTCAGGGATAATACGCTCACCCGCTCCGGGTCGCCGCGGCCTATCAGCTTCTCGACTTCACTCCTGACCTTTTCAAGGCTGATGCCGAGGTTTTGCAAGGCGCGGGCTGCGACACCCTGCCCCTCACCTACCAGGCCCAGCAGGATATGCTCCGTGCCCACGACATCATGGCCAAGCCTGCGGGCCTCTTCCTGGGAAAGCTGCAATACCCTCTGTGCCCTCTCAGTAAGCCCTCCAAACATGGCAATCACTTTCCTTCCTTTACAGATTTAATTCTGTCCCTGATCAAAGCCGCCCTCTGCGTGTCACGTTCCTCGGGGTCAAGCTCTCCGCCCATCAACTTCTGCACATAAGCGGGCCTTGTAAGCACCATGAGTTCATTGAGCATGCGGGTGCCTACTACCGTGATGATCCCGGTGTCCACACCCAACTTCACGTCGGAAATCAGCTTCAATGCCTCCTCAGAGGTCATGAGCCTTGCGTTTGCCAGTATCCCATATGCCCTCCAGACGCGGTCCTCCAGGGATTTCCTGCGTTCCCTCAGGAGGAAGTTCCTGGCGCTGTTCTCCTGTTCGATGACCTGTCGGGTGATGCCCTTCAGGTTCTCTATGATGTCCTCCTCTGACCGCCCGAGCGTCACCTGGTTGGACAGCTGGTATATGTTGCCCGAGGATTCGGTTCCTTCTCCATAGAGTCCCCTTACAGCCACACCTACATGGGATATCGTCGCGAGCACCCGGCCCACCTGTCCCGTCGCGGCGAGGGCAGGCAGGTGAACCATCACCGACGCCCTCATCCCTGTGCCGACATTGGTGGGGCAGGCCGTAAGATAGCCTATGGTCTCATCAAATGCATAGTCCAGCCGGGCCTCCAGCGCGTCGTCCACCTTGCTGGCTCGTTGCCAGGCTTCCTCCAGCTGGAGACCGCTAAAGAGGGTCTGTATCCTTATGTGGTCTTCCTCGTTCACCATGATGCTGACGGTCTCGTCGCGGCTGAGTGCCACCGCCCTGTGCTTGGTCTCAGTTATATGTTGCGGGCTTACCAGGTGTTTTTCGACGAGCACCTGCCGGTCCAGGACCGGAATGTCCGACAGCAACAGGATCTCGAAATCCTGAGTATCTCTTGAACCCCGTACTGCCTGCAGCACATCGTCCAGGACCTTCTTCAGGTCGCGATCCGAAGCCACATGGGGGAAAGGCACCCCGCTCAGATTACGAGCAACACGTATGCGAGAGCTCAAGACCACGTCCGACTGCGGCCCGGTCCCCTTCATCCAGTCACTGAGCGTCCTTTCTATTATGTCCCTTAGTGTCATCATTCTCGCCCCCTACGGCCTGTCATCCAACTTACCCTGCAGCGCCTTGATCTTGTCACGTAGCTGGGCTGCTTTCTCGTACTCCTCGCGGGCGATGGCGGCTTCCAGCTGTCGTCTCAAATCCTCGATCTCCTTCCGTACCTTGAGGGCCCCCCCCGTCCTTGCGGGGACCTTGCCTACATGCCTGGTACTGCCATGAATGCGCCTTATCACGGGCTCGAGCCTGCCTTGGAACTCCGAATAACAATTGCTGCACCCAAGGAAACCAGTCCGTCTGAAATCCGAAAAATCTATCCCGCACGTGCGGCACTTGCGCGTCGGGGTCGAGATCGTCCCCGACGGCAGACCAACCGTGGCGCTCTCGGGATCAAACAGGCCCTGTAAAACATTATGGAACGAAAACTGCGGCACCGAGAAAAACTCCAACTGGCCCGTCTGCCGCGCGCATTCCTCACAGAGATGCATCTCCGTCTTTTGCCCGTTGATGATCTTTGTTACATGCACGGTGGCAGGACGTTTCTTACACCGATCGCAAGTCATTATTATCCCCCCAGCACTCGAATACGCACACCAAGATATGCACAACACTCGAATACACCCGGACTCCAGGGGCTCTTGCAGGTTGCCTGCGGCACGTATGTCACTGTCTCAAGATACTACTGTCTTAAGATAAGCGTGAGAATCCCCCTGAGAAGCCTGGCACGGACCAGCGGTGACAACTCCCTCGGGATGCCGGTCAGCTCCCTCGAGAGCACCGCCTTTGCCGAAAGCCTCTCGCCCTCGGTTATAAGCCCGAGGTCCTGTAGCCGGTCGAGCATCCGGTCCGCTTCGGCTTCCGTCAGGGCATCTCCAAGCCCGTCTGCAATCATTGCGCTTACGTCAGGCAAGGCCCGGCGATTTATCTTGATTACCCGGATATATCCGCCACCACCGCGACGACTCTCTACAATATAGCCATTCTCCACGGTAAACCGCGTGCTCAGCACATAGTTGATCTGCGAAGGCACGCATCCAAACATTTTCGCGAGTTGAGAGCGTTGTATCTCTATGACGTCCCGGGTTGCCTCCTGGAAGAGTCTCTTGATGTATTCCTCGATATAGTCCGCAAGGCTCCCCACGTTTACCACTTCCGAAATTTTGACCTTCTTTGACCTTCACCTCTATTATAATACCACCGGCATCCATCTATGCATCCCTCGCCTTGGAGCAAAATCTGACAAGGATGCACACCTCTGCCCATTATGCCCTGATATTCCTCACTTATGTTTCATATCTCGCCAGGACTTGCCCGTTTGCGGAAAAGGGATTTGAGCCCGTTGGAGCGAATACTATTCACACGATGGTCATTCAAGCGAGGGGAGGATGGCGCCGGTTGCGGCCCGGCCAGGCACCGCAGAAAGGCAACGCCACCTGGCAAGGGCTTATCCGGCGGGTTGTCATGACAAGATTCAGGATCGTCACAGATAGTACCTGTTACCTGGACCCCGAATGGCTCTCCGGCCATGGAGTGGCCATGGTACCGTTGCTCGTCAGCATGGGAGGCAAGGTGGTAAAAGAGGTGGTCGATACCGACAACAGGGAATTCTACCGGTACCTGCGACAAGCGCAGCAGCTCCCGACCACCTCGCAGCCGTCCGCGGGGGAATTCATGGATGTTTACCAGCGCCTCGGCCAGGAAGGTCTCCCGATAATCTCCGTCCACATCTCAGGGGGAATAAGCGGCACGGTCAATTCGGCCTCCCAGGCCAGGGAGATGCTGCCCGACCTGGATATCGCCGTCGTGGATTCGAAGACCACGGGCCTTGGATTAGGTCACATGGTAATGGAGCTCGTGGAGATGGCCGAAGCCGGCAAGAGCAAGGAGGAAGCCCTGCTGCGCCTCCGCCAGATGGTGGAAAGATCAATGAGCTTCTTCATCGTCGCAGACCTCATGTACCTCCACAAGGGCGGCCGCATCGGCGGCGCCCAGGCCCTGATCGGGTCCGCCCTGCAGATCAAGCCCATCCTCCACCTCAAGGATGGCAAAATAGATGTCCTCGAAAAGGTCAGGACTGAGCGCAGGGCTATCGACCGGATAGTAGACAGGATGCTGGAGACACTCGCCGGGCGGCAACCGCGCAGGATAGCCGCCGTACATGCAGATGCCCCCGAAAAGGCCCAGGCCTTGGTCCGGTCGATCGAGGGAAGGCTCCCGGGCGAGACAGTCGGGGTTTTCGAGATAGGTCCCGTAATCGGGACGCATACCGGACCAGGCCTGCTGGGCCTGCAGTTTCATTTTGACTAATCATCTCCATTGAGGCTTGCGATTCCGAGAGAAGGCAGGAGGAGTGCCGGGACCTTATAGGGTCCCAGGACCCATTCGGCACGATTGCCGATTCCCCCGATTTCGCGGAGGGATTCGAGGATATTGCCGGAGACCATGGTATTCTTGACCCGGCCCTCCAGCTTTCCTTTTGCAATCTTGAACCCCAGGTGCACGTTCATAGAAAAGGCGCCTGACAGCACGTTCCCCTGGCCGGCACCGAGCACCTGGTCGACCAGGAGGCCCTCCTCAATGCCGGAGATCATCTCCTCGATGGACATATCACCCGGTTCCATGACCAGGTTTGTCGATGACGGGGATGGCTGGCTCTCAAAGGTCCACTCGCCAGCCCGCGATATCCGGAATCCGTTTCCGGTGCTCCTCGACCCCGCAAGTCCTGCGGTCTTGAGGTCGTATATGAAGTTTTTCACGACCCCTCGTTCTACCAGGGGAGTCCTCCCTGTGGGCACCCCCTCGTCATCAAAGGCGTAGCTGTTAGGCCCGAAGTCAATAGCGCCGTCATCATACAGCGCAAGCCTCGGGTCGAATACCTGCGCGCCGAGCTTATCCCTGAGCGGCGAGGCGCCCTGGAATACGACCTTGCCATTAAACGCGGGTTTTACGCTGTCCAGGAGAAACACCACGGCCCGAGGTGTAAACACCACGGGAAACCGGCCGGTGCGGATATTGGATATTTTCTGGGATATCCTGATTTTCTCTACAATGCCGTGTGTCATGGCCTCAAAGTCAATATCATGGCGGCATGACTGGCCGAAATCATAGACACTTAGGATATCGCCTTCGGAGGCAAGGGTTACTTCGAGCCCGCCAGCAATCCCGGTCTTCCTGTATGAGGTGGCAAGTCCGGAGGAATTGACAAGGCTCACCTCGACCAGTTCTCTTGCGAAATCGCCGTCACACTTTGCGAGGGGGAATTCGGCCCGCACGATCTTGATCATCTCATAGCCGATGGCGACGAGGTCACCCGGAGAGAGGCCCGCGACCCGGGCGTCATAGACCTCGGGTGCCCGCCCGGGACTTGAATTCCCGGCAAAATCCCACCTGGCCGGGGGGCCGTATTCACTGGACTCGACTGCATCTCTGATAAGCTCGCGGGCCAAGTCCTTGCTCCTGCCGAAAACCAAATCCTCGCCGCCGTCAAGGTAGCTCGTTGCAGCAAAGCCCAGCCTTCCGCCACGAATGATCCGCAGGGCGATGCCCCGGATCTCCTTGCCCTCCACGGACTTGAGGCGATTTGCTTCGAAGTTCACCGGTTCGACAGCCCTGTCTATCGCAAAGACCTCGGCAGCATCGGACTCCTTGAGAGCCTCTCTTAAGATCTCCTCCATCCTTACCTGCCCCCCACTACTACATTCCTGATCCTGATGTGCGGCCCTCCGTCAGCCACCGGCAGGGGGAATTGCCCGCCCTTGCCGC
>DUSO01000149.1 GCA_012842565.1 Bacillota bacterium | reverse complement strand
GGTCCTGCCAGTCCAGTGAATCGACGCTCCACTGTATCGTCTCGTAGCCGCATTCCTTTGCAACTTCTATGACCTTGTTGCTGTATTCACCAAAGGGAGGCCTGAAAAGGCGGGAGTCCTTGCCAGTAAGGGATTTTATGATTTCGTGTGCCCTCATGATCTCGCTTCGGATTTCTTCCCGGGACAGGGCATTCAGGTGCGGGTGGGAGTAGGTGTGATTGCCTATCTCATGTCCTTCGCTTGCAATCTTCTTCACGTAATCGGGGTATTTCTCGAGCCAGTATCCTCCCAGGAAAAAGGTGGTCTTGACGTTATGCCGCCTGAGGATTTCGAGTATCTTGTCCGTGTAATCGGTGCCCCACATGGCATCGAAGGACAGCGAGATCTTTTTGTCATCCCGTGCCACGCTATATATGGGCACCAGCCTATCAGACATCGTCGACATGACCATCCTGGCCGCGCCGACGACCAGGATGCCTGTAACATGGACCACAGCTACGGCCGCGAATAGTAGCAGGACGGCCTGCCACCCGCGCCTGATATAATAGACAGACACCGGCACCGCCCCCCATAAGGTCCTCGGTTATCTTTATGCCGGTGTCCTCGTGGACATTCACAGCAAGGGGCCCTGGTTACACACGCTGGCGCCCCTATGCGCCAGCCAATGCCCTGGCGTGCCGGAGGTTCCTAAAGTCGTCTTCCGGCGTGGGATTTGGCGTCTCCAGGATAAAAGACAGGTTTCGAAGGCGCGGGTGTCCAAGTATGACACGGAAGCCCTCGTCCCCTATAGTCCCCTCCCCTATGTGGGCATGGCGGTCCTTGCGGGACCCCCTGCCATAGACGGAGTCATTCAAGTGCACCACCTTGACCTTGTCAAACCCGATAACCGTATCAAGGTGGGACAGTGTTTCCTCGAGCCCCTCCGGCGTCCGTACATCGTAGCCGGAAGCCCATAGATGACAGGTGTCTATACATACACCGACCCGGGATGCGTCCGTAACCCCGGCCATCATGTCGCGAAGCTCCTCAAAACGCGCCCCGATTTCGGTGCCTGCCCCTGATACTGTCTCCAGCAACAGCATGGGATGACCCGGGGATGAAAGGGCTCTCTCGATGGCCCGGGAGATCCTTCGTATTCCCTCGGCAACTCCCTGTCCCAGGTGGCTTCCGGGATGGATTACCAGGAATTGGGCTCCAAGTGCTCCTGCTCGCCCCATGTCTTCACAGAGGGCTTCTACCGACGCGGAATATGTATTCTCCTGAGGAGAGGCCAGATTCAGGAGATACGGGATGTGAATGACGACCGGGCAGATACCCGTACGCTCCACATTCCCGCGAAACCTTGCGACCTCACCTTCGTCGAGCGGCCTTGACCGGAGCGTCCTGGGACTTCTCGAGAAGACCTGCATTGTATCGCACCCGAGATCAGCCGCCCTTGTAACCGCCTTATCAACTCCCCCGGCTATAGAGACATGCACCCCTATACGCAACAGCCTACCTCCGTTTCCTCGATCACTCGCTGTCCCCGCCCCTCCCAAGGCCATCCAAGAACCTCAAAAGCGGGTTTGACCGGATCACCCGCGAAAGGGAATACCTCTCGCAGAAGACATGGATCGCCACCAGAAAGAGAAAGTAAACAAACTGAACAGCGGGCGGCGTATTCAGAGCATAGAAATACCCGAGCACCAGGCCCAGGATATTGGACCCCATATCCCCCAGCATCCCACGCTCCCGGAGTTCTGCAGGCAAATAGCCAAGTGCGGCCCCGAGCATGGCACCAGCCGCGAGGGAGGCAGACGAGGCCGGGGTGAGTATGAGGACGGGAATGGTGCCCAGGATGTATGCCTTGATCGCCCTGCCCGGCATTGTATCAAGGAGGTTCAACAGGTTCGCCGAGAGCGCCATGACAAAGGCCTTGAGAACAGCATCCAGTGCACCCCGCGCAATGGCCGTCGACGCAAGGACTCCGCTCAAGAAGATGATTATGGCTTTGACTGCCCCGGTGGATAGCCTGTGCTCAAAGATAAGGGCACCCAGGTGGCCCCTGAACCCCTTGGTATCGCCGCCTCCAAGCGCATCGTCCAGCAGGCCGGCAAATGCTGCGGAGGCAATAAGAAACAGGGGTAGAACCAACCCCCACGAAGCCAGGGGGATAATCCCGAGGTAAAAGCCAAGGGCCATCACCGGCACAGAAGCCAGCACCAGTACCATCCCGCACGACGTCGGGATACTGTTGCCCCTGTAGTTGAGGCGCACGAGCCCCCCGCGTCTCAAGGTCTCAAGGACCATAGGAGTCATAGCCAGGGATAGTACAAAGGCCGCCCAGAGGACCAGCATCATGACTTACCACCCACGGGTGATCCTGTACGCAGCCCCCGCCTGCGGGATATGCGGGCTGCGATGGCATAAAAGACGTAGACGAACTGCCTTCCCCTGTGAATAAAGCCGGAGATGTCTCTCCCGGTAACCCTGTGCGCCATCTCCGTATCTACTTCCACGACGCGATACCCCGCCCTCAAGGCATCGATGGTCATTCCGACCTCCGCCCCCCACCCGGGTGCGAATGGTAGGAGGCTCAAGAATACCTGCCTCCTCGCGGCCCTCTGCCCCGAAAGCGGGGCAGAGAACACCTTGCCGGTCAAGATCTCGATGCCCAGCTTGCCCAGGCCCTTGACGAATCCCATACCCCTGCCGGGCCCCACCGAAGGGAGACGCGCGATTGCGAGATCCGCCTCGCCGTCTATAATCGGTGAGACCAGCTTTACCAGCTCCCCCGCCTTTTCACCGAGATCCGCGTCGAGAAAGACCACTATCTCACCGGTTGAAGCCTTTACTCCCTCGCCCATGGCGGCCCCCTTACCCTTATGGCGAGAGAGTTGTAGGACTCTCGCCCCTCCCCCCCGGGCGACTTCCGCTGTCGAGTCCTTCGATCCATCGTCGACAACGATTATCTCTTTTACGATGCCGGTAGCGCTGACCGCTCTTATCGTAGCCGGCAAGGTCGCGGCTTCGTTAAAGGCCGGGATTACCACCGAGACCGAGATCTGCATCGGCCCCACCCCATCCCCTCGCCATATCACTGCCTATTGTCCTATGAGCTGTGCCAGGAAGTCATTGGGTAGTATCCTCTTGGCCCCGTCCCGGAAGCCAAAGTTACCATCTGCGCCAGCGAGTGCCAGGACCAGGGCAATCCGGCCAAGCGGCGTATCCACGTCATCCACTGTTGTACAGCCGCTCGATATGTAGTTCTTTATCTGTGACACTGTCGGCCCGGAAGGCTCTGCCACCACGATGCGCATACCGCGGGCCTTGAGCGCATTGACGAGGTGAGCGCCCGCATCCCGGTACGGTATCTCCGGCTGAGTTTGGGTCCCGGTTATAATCAGGGCCGCATCGACCGGCCCCACCATGTCTCCCTTGCAGGCAATGAAGCCCAGGCTTTCCAGCGCGGGGACGATGGTCAGGTTCCCGCCGCCGACCACCGCCGAAACCAGATCCTCCATAAGGGCCTCCCCAAACTCTTCGCCCTGGCCGGCCCTACCTCCCAAAAGGCCCAGCATCTCCGTCTGGTCGTCTTCCTTGGAGAGGGAGAACGGCCTCAGCACCTTTGTGATAGATGAAACCTGCCCGCCCGCATATTCTATGGCCTGGGTGACGCCCTGAATTTCCTTGTCATCCAGAGAATCCCCGACGGCGATGATGGCAATCCTGCGTCCTTGCAGCCTGCCTACGGCAGTCTTGGAGAATATCTCCTCGAGCAGTTTCCTGCTGGCCTTGAGCTCGGATTCTAAGAGGTTTAACCTGGCCCGTAGCTGGTCACGATCGCGGCTGAGTGCCGCAAAGTCTGCCTCCAGCCTGTCTATCATCTTTCGTTGCTGGTCCACCAGTGCCCTGTCCTCGACCAGGGCCATCCCTATGAGAATGCCCATTCCTAGCGCTAAGAACACCGCAGCGAGCGTGATTATATGTTGTCTTATGTCTACAACCATGGTCCTGAGGCATAAACCTCCAAAATGCGGGCCCGCAGCTATAGCCTGCTCGCGGCAATAACCTGGCAGTCCCCCGTGCAATGAGACCCGGCGAGGGCCTAGTAGATTCCGAGCATGACCTTGAATTTCATGATAATGAGCCGCAACAGCTGCCTTGGCCCGTCTGATATCAATAAAACGGCCAGGAGAGGCACCATTGCCCCCAGGGCTATCTCCGCCACATAGCTTGCCCTGAGCCTGCCCCGGTAGAGCTTGTTTACCCCCTTGGCGTCTACCAGCTTGGGCCCCACCTTGAGCCTGACCAGGAAGGTACTTGCCATACCCTGCCTGCCCTTTTCGAGGAAATCGACCATGTTGGAATGAGTTCCCACGGCCACGATCAGGTCCGCGCCCAGTTCATAGGCGAGCAACAATGCGATATCCTCGCTCGTGCCCGGCGCCGGCAACACATGCGCCTCGAGTCCCAGACGCCTTAGCCGGGCAAGGCCGGGGGCCCGGCCATCCTGGTAGGCATGTACCACCAACTCGGCCCCGGAGGCTAGGGCACGGTCGGATACACTATCCATGTCGCCGATTATGAGGTCCGGCCTCAGGCCCTGCTCGATAAGGGCGTCAGCCCCACCGTCCACGCCGATGAGGACTGGCCGGCACTCACGTATGTACGGCCCGATCGCCGCCAGGTCCTCCCGGTAGTCATGCCCGCGGACTACGACTACGACCTGCCTCCCGGCAATGGCCGTCTTGACCCTGGGCATGCTGATGCCGCCCAGTATGAGGTTTTTCTCCCTCCTTGCATATTCCAGGGTGTTCTGGACAAACCGGTCCAGCGCCGATGCAAGCTGTCCCTTGGTTTCATCAAGCCTCTGTTGAAAGCTTGACCGGTCCAGCACCCTGCCCGTTGCAACGGGCTTCCCGCGGGCGATCACGACATTATCGCGGACCTCGATCCGCTCCCCGTCGCTTATCCTCTCGAATATGCCGGGTCCGACCCCGTCCAGCACATAAATACCGGCCTCCAGCAGCCTCGCCGGACCCGTGTTGGGGAATGCCCCGCTGATGGAGTCTCGGGCATTTATGACCGCTCTTACCCCGGATCGCACCAGCGACTCGCAGGCCACATCATCGATATCCTTGTGATCTATAACTGCAATGTCGCTGGGATTAAGCCGTTTTATGAGATCTTTAGTCCTGTGACCGATCCTTGCAGTACCCTTTATCAAAACCAATAAGGCCACCTCGTCCAGCCGCCGCCCGGCACTTGCCGACCGTCATGAATCCGGGCCGTCCCGGGCTTTCCCGGGCAGGGAATTCTTTTCGGCGGGTGATAATGGTGTAAGTCCGGCTCATAAAACCGCAAAGCCCGGCTCATAGCCCGCCAAATATAGTATTCTGGCAATCAAGTGAAATAATGTTGCAGGCTGGATGAATTCGTGCCACGGCGGACTCAAGGCCCGGTAACCAATGGCCCGGTGGCCTATACTGCATCCCGCTCGAGCCTTAGCTTATCAGCTATCCGGGCGATGAATGCAGAGTTGGTCGGCTTCCCGCGCTGGTGGTCGACTGTGTGGCCGAATATGTTGTTCAAAAGCTCTATGTTGCCACGGGACCAAGCTATCTCAATGGCATGGCGTATTGCTCTCTCAACCCTCGGCGGGGTGGTGCCAAATCTCTGTGCGATACGCGGGTAGAGCTCCTTGGTGACCTTGCTCAAGAGGTCGGGATCATTCATCACCATCAGGATGGCCTCCCTCACATACTGGTAGCCGCGGATGTTGGCCGGGATACCCATTGCATGGATGGACTCGGTAACCCACGCGTCCACGCTCTTCCTGGACGATACGGGCTTTTCTCTCCTCGGAGGCTGCAACTGGTTGTGACCATTTCCCGCAACCTGGCGTATCCGGGTCACGAGCACATCGATATCGAATGGCTTCATTATGTAGTATTCGGCACCGAGCTCGATGACCTTCTGCGTTATCGCCTCCTGGCCGATGGCGGTAAGCATAATGATCCTGGGCTTCTTCAATGAGTTTGTGCCATTCAGCCTCTCAAGCACGCCAATACCGTCAAGATGTGGCATCACGATGTCCAGTATGAGCACATCAGGATTCGTTGACTCTACAGCATTGACAACCTCGAGCCCGTCGTAGACTACCCCCGCGACCTCCATATCAGGCTGCTGTTGGATAAACTCGCCAAGTGCCTCGCAGAGCTCCACATTATCATCCGCTATGAGCACCTTTGTCCGGCTGTTCGCCATCATGCCACCACCTCACATTGCAGGAAATAGATTCTACACCCCGGCACGAAGTCCTCCCCGGGCATCATCGCGTAAAGCAAAAGTTCTCGGAGCTTCTTGTACAACGGTTTTTGAGGTAGTACCAGCCCCGTCTGCCAGACTTTGATCCGTATAAACCTCCTGCACCCGGGCATTTTATCCCTGCATGGTTACACAATCACATTTCCTTGATCATTTGCTCTTGACCTGCCATCGGGGGGATTCTCTTTGCACCAAGGCACAATATCGGCCCGCACCATCAAGATACTCATCTTGGTCTCTTTGGCCTTTCTTGCTTCGGGACTCGCCCTGGTCGCGGGGGCCTGGGTGCTCAACCTCATTGCCGGGATACCCGGTGAAATCCGAATGTCCTATGGGGCTCCCCGGGAGATTACCGCAGGGTTGCCCATCGAGGTCTATATGCCTTCGCATAAAAAACAGGTAATCCGCGTTGTGAATCTGGACTCGGGGCTTCGCCCGGATGCGACGTCAAGGGAGGCAAGCCTTCTCAAAGTAGGCCGCGGACAAAAGCTCAGGATCGACCCTGTGAGCATCGGCACTTCCCATGTCGAAGTGAGGGTTGCCCGGATACTGCCGCCGAGACAGGTGCGGATAAGCGTGGTGCCGGAGATAAGGGTGGTACCCGGCGGGCACGCGATCGGCGTCCTCCTGGCGGCTCAAGGCGTTATCGTAGTCGGACACTATCCGGTTGTAGATGCAAACGGACGAAGCCATTACCCCGGTTCTTCCTCCGGCATCCAGGTAGGTGACGTCATCCTCAAGGTGGACGACATACCCGTCGAGGGCACGTCTCACCTGGAAACCCTTATCGACCGTGCAGGGCTCGAGGGGAGGGCTGCAGAGATAACCCTGTCGAGGGACGGGGCCATCATCAAAGTGAATGTGACCCCTGTAAGGACCAAGGAGATAGGTTTGTCCGGCTCCCCGGCGAGGGATATAAAGTATCGCATCGGGGTCCTGGTGAGGGATAATGCCGCAGGGGTCGGGACCCTTTCCTTTTATGACCTGAAAACCCGGATCTATGGGGCCCTGGGGCATGTCATCACGGACGCGGCAACTAACAGGGAGGTGGATGTCAAGGACGGGAGGATTGTGGCGGCATGCATCGTCGGCATCCACCAGGGCCAGAGAGGGCAACCCGGCGAAAAGATCGGCACCTTCGACGGCACGCGGGACGTCCTGGGTTCCATCACAAAAAACTCAAAGCTGGGGATATTCGGGACGCTCTCCTCTATGCCCCCTTCCAATCCCTTTTATCCCAGGGGAGTGCCGGTGGCCCTAGCGGAGGAGGTGACCGAAGGTGAGGCCGAAATGCTCACAGTCATTGATGACGACCGCATAGAGCGCTTTGACGTCTATATCGAACGAGTTCTGAGGAACAGGACTCCAGGCGCCAAAGGGCTCATTGTACGAATAACCGACCAGAGGCTCATCAGTCGAACCGGCGGCATAGTGCAGGGCATGAGCGGGAGTCCCATCATTCAAAACGGGCGCCTTGCCGCGGTGGTGACCCATGTATTCCTGGCGGACCCCACCCGCGGCTATGCAACCCTTGCCGAGTGGATGGTAGGGGAAGCCGGACTTGTCGCCGAGCGCTCGTTTACACCTACATGGTCGAGGAGACGGGATGCGGCAGCTTGACAGCAATTACCCGGATACAGTCTCCTTCACCCCGGCGGGATGCGGGCGCCTTGCAAGGCACGCAATGAAAAAGCCGTCCGTCCCGTGGATGTGGGGGAAGAGGCGAACAAAACCCGGTCCATCACCAGG
>DUSO01000148.1 GCA_012842565.1 Bacillota bacterium | reverse complement strand
TTTTCAGTCCTTCGAGCCTGTCATGACCAAGCCGGATGGGTACCTCATCATCGATGACACCATCATCGAGAAGTTCGGCAAGGCCATGCAGGGGGCAAGACCCCTGTATGACCCCGCATCCAAGAAACAAGACCATGTACGTACGCGACATCGCGAGGAGACTCCCAAAGCGGATGTTCCGCCGCCACAAGAAGTACCCCGACATCGGGTATGCTTCGATCGTGATAGACCTCCCCGGTCACGGCCCGTGCCGGCTCGTGATAGTTCAAAACCTCCGAGAGGATGAACCTGAAGGGTCTACGGTCGAGGTCAAGTATCTCGTGGCAAGCGACCCTCACATGCACGGGTCCCGGGTTGTTCGGATCTACAAGATGCGATGGAAGATCGAACTGGTACGGGCTGGGTAGGGACCCATTTCAACTGAAGAACTCTTGATGTGACAAAGAAGGTGACGGAACCTATAGAAACTCAAGGAGTAGATGAGCGAGGCAGACCATGAAATGTATGGGCTATAAGGCCCCGGTATTTGTAGGGATCTAGGCATACGTGGTATCTCAATCGCATCTCTTGAAGGCCTCCATGCGAACTCAGGACGGGGATCTGGTTAGTTATACCTTGATGAACCTGGATTCAAATGATTTAGATTGGAGAGAGGCGTTTCTCGGCTCATTGACGAGTTCATGTAGCTATCCCTTCCTCTTTCACTTGGGTTCTGTCTATAACTTTGACGCAGCCTCGGGATGGTGATCTTGACATATTGCACCTGTGTTGTTAAGCTACAAGTACAGTATAGACGTCTGACAACTACATGCTGTTAATGAGGTGAAGGCTGTGGGCATCGTCGGTGGGGAGAGAGCCTTCGGAGGGAAGACACCCAAGATCAAGGAAGACCCACGACCCCTGTATCTCAGGGTGGCTAACGCGATCCGAGAAAACATCGCGTCAGGGAGGTTCGGTGACGCAACGAGGCTCCCGTCTGAGGCGGAGCTCACCCGGCTCTTCGGCGTTAGTCGAGCCACGGTCAGAGAAGCCTTGAGCGCTCTGGAGCGAGACGGGCTCATCAGCAGGGCCCACGGCAAAGGAACCTTCGCCAGAAAGCCGCAGTTCACCTTGAGCCCAGGTCAGTCGAGAAACAGAGGGTTCACTGAAACCATTAGAGAGATGGGGCTCATCCCGGGCACTTCCTACCTCAGCTTCAACTGGGAGCCTGCTGATCACGAGTTTGCGCAGAGCCTCAGCGTCCCGGTAGGATCCCCACTTGCGGTCATAAAGCGCGTGAGAACAGTCAATGGCGACCCGGTTGAGTACGCTATAGATTGGGTCCCCGCGAAAATCATCGGCGAGGACATGTCCGCCGAGACCTTCCCCGAATCCCTCTTTGAGTACCTCCGCAAGCAACGAGGAGTCGTGTTTGGGTACTCCGACCTCACGATCGAATCGGTTCTTCCCAGTGCATATATGGCTGGATTGCTCCACCTGGAGCTGAATATGCCGGTGCTGCTGGTAGAAGAAATCTACTATACTCCAGAAGGTAGTCCGATTCTTCGCTGCGAAAACTACCACCGTAGCGACCGGTACAAGTTCAGGATCCGGGTTTGACGTTTGGGTTTGACGTTTGACGGGGGACTGGGGAATGTTCGATGTTTTGATAATAACACCGCTGATATTCGGCGATATCATTTTCACGGGACTGCCTGGGATGCCGGCTCCAGGCCAGGAATTTTACTCGCAGGGGTTTGGGTTTGGTCCCGGTGGCCTCGGCGGGAACAGTGGCATCGCGCTGTCGAGGTTGGGCATGAGGACTGGCCTCATCTCCCGCGTCGGGCACGATCCCCTGGGCGATGTGCTTTGCAGCATGCTCGAAGCCGAAGGCGTAGATGTGAGCCACGTCCTGCGGATGGACTCGATGCCGACCGCAGTCAGCGTAGCGTTGTCCTTTTCCCACGATAGATGTTTCGTGACCTACCCGCACCCATCGTACGTTACCGAGCCTATGCCCATCGATTTCGAGTTTGTCAAGCAGGCACGCCATGTGCTCGTGAGCGGACCGGATCTAACATCGGAAGAGTTCTCCCGCATTCGCAGTATGGGAATCGGGATTACCCTGGATGTCGGATGGGATGCCACGAAAGAGCCGCGAAGAGTCCTGGACCTCCTCCCGTTTGTTGATATCTTCGTCCCTAATGAACTCGAGGCCTGCCGCCTGACCGATACCAGTGACCCAAGGGATGCTCTCGAAGTCCTCAGCCATTACGTGAGTCTACCAGTTATCAAGTTGGGGCCAAGGGGCTCCATCGCCCTCAAAGATGGCCGCTTGATCGAGGTGCCCTCGATCGAGGTTGAGCCCGTAGATACCACGGGGGCGGGTGATGTCTTTGCAGCAGGGTTGTTGTACGGGTATCTGCACGGGTGGAGCATGGAGAGGTGCCTGAGGTTGGCGAACGTGTGTGGTGCCCTGTCCACTCAGGGCACAGGTGGAGGGTGCTCGGCGCCCCAGTGGCGTGACATATACAAGGTGGCACCGGATTTACTAACGGTTTCAGTTTTATGAGTGGAGGGTAATCGATGAAGCTAACCATTCTCGGAGGAGCTGGGGTAAGGACACCCCTATTCGTTCAGGGAATACTCAAGCTATCTTCGGACCTCGGCATAGACGAGGTGCACCTGATGGACTCTGACGCGGATAAGCTCGGACTTATCGGCTTCATAATCGAAGAGATGGTGACGCACGCTGGCAATCCCTTTCATGTGAAGTTCTCCACGGATGCCCGCGAGGCAATAGAGGGTGCTGACTTCGTTGTAAGCGCGTTACGGGTTGGGGGCCTTGAAGGCAGAGTAATAGACGAGACTGTGCCTCTACGTCACGGCGTAATTGGACAGGAGACCACGGGCCCAGGCGGCATTTGTATGGGCCTCAGAACGATTCCGGTGATGCTCAGGTACGCAAAGCTCATAAGGGAGCTGGCTCCGAAGGCGTGGCTCATCAACTTCACCAATCCGTCGGGGATGATAACGGAGGCTCTTTTGTCCCATGGCGGGATGACGAGAGTGGTCGGCGTGTGCGACGGACCCTCGTCCATGTTCCATAAGCTCGCCGTCGCCCTGGGGATAGACGAATCCCGTGCGTACTTTGATTACTTCGGCCTGAACCACCTCGGGTGGCTGAGGGCCGTCTATGTCGATGGGCAGGACGTGCTCAAGGATGTGCTGGCTGGGCTCGATGATCCCACTGTGAGGGAGCGTTTAAGGGAAGTCCATGAGATATCGATATTCGGCGCGGGATTTGTGAAGGAGTTGGGCATGATCCCCAACGAGTATCTCTACTACTACTACTACAACCGGGAAGCGCTCGAGCATATCCGGAGCGCCAAGGTGACGCGCGGGCAGTTCCTGCTGAGGACCACAACGGACCTTTTGAGACGGCTCCGGGCGGCCAAGGCCAAGGGCGATGCGTGTCTTGCTCTTAAGGAGTATACCGAATACATAGATACACGGCATCGAATGTACATGCGGACAGAGACGGGCGCCGACCTTGAGACCGGGGCTACAGCACAGGGAGGATCCGATGGTCAGCAAGCGCCTGCCAACGGTGAGGATGGTGGGTATGACCGTATAGCGCTGGGTGTCATGAAGGCTATAAGGCTGAACCTGAACCAGGTAATGGTCCTGAATACGAGGAACGACGGAGCAGTCAGCGGCCTTGACCCGGACTGTGTTGCTGAGGTGCCGTGCATCGTCAACGCCAATGGGTTACGCCCACTGACGCTTGGGGCGGTCCCGGGTGAGGGCCTTGGTCTCATGCAAATTGTCAAAGAGTGCGAAAAGCTGACGATCAAGGCCGCAGTAACCGGCTCCTACAATGCTGCATGGAAGGCCCTGGCAATTCACCCGCTGGTTCCATCGGCTGCCGTGGCCCGGGAGATCCTTGACGAATACCTGCGTCAGCATGGAGCCGTCTTATCGCATATTCGCAGATAAGAGAGTGGGATTGCAGCAGACGGGCTGCCGTTCGTGGTGTGGATCATGAAGGGGTACTTCTCCACGATTCCCAGGGAGCTAGAAGATGCTGCCATGATAGACGGGTGCACGCGAGCATCGGCATTCCTCAGGATAGCCCCATGCCGATTTCGGCGCCTGGGCTTGCTGCCACAGCCATCTTCACCTTCCTTGCCAAGTCGGGAGTTAAGCAGGAGTGAACGACACCTGAGAGCCCTGGCACCTGCATGCCAGCTTCTTCGGTAGCAGCCGCCAGCAAACGGCGTGAATGATAACCAAGCTGAGGGAGGTAAGGACGATGACGCGAGTGACTCGCGGTCTTCTTGCGACGGCAGTAACAGTATGCATATTCCTGTTGACGCTCTCATTGACTGCGGGAGCTGTCCAGTATGAGAACCAGCTTGTAGTGTACACGGCTCATGGGCCCGAGCTTGTGGATCCTGTTATAAGCCTGTTCAAGGAGAAACACCCCGACATAAAGGTCACCGTGATTCAGGCGGGGACCGGGGTCATAGTCAGCAGGATACGGGCAGAGAAAGCCAACCCCGGCGGAGATGTGATGTGGGGTGGCCCGGTGGAAACTTACCAGGCTGATGAGGACCTGTTTGCACCGTATGTTTCCCCGGAGGACAAGTACTTCCAGGTAACCGATCCGAAGAACATCTGGCACGCAAACTCGGTTCTTCCTCAAACGATAGCGGTGAACACGAGGCTGGTGAAGCCGGAGCAGTACCCGATGAGCTTCCAGGCTTTACTCGACCCGAAGTGGAAAGCCGCCGGCGGGATAGCTTTTGCCCATCCCAGCCGTTCTGGTACCGGCTACACTATTCTCACGTCCATGGTCACCCTTTACGGATGGGACTATGTTGAAAAGTTCGTCGCCAATGCCAAGATTACGAACAGCTCCGATGAGATGTTCAAGATGGTTCGCGACGGCGAGGTGCCTGTAGCATTCATCAATGAGGACCTTGGTGTCAAATGGATCGAGGGTGGAGCGCCTCTCAAGCTCATCTACCCTAAGGACGGCGTGAGCAACCAGGTGGACGCATGCGGTCTGATCCGCGGTGCCAAGCACCCGAACGCGGCGAAGCTCTTCATTGATTTCATTCTCAGCAAGGAAGTCCAGCAAGTGTACACCAGTGTCCTGATGCGGCGGTCGGCGCGCACGGACGTGGCGCCGCCCAAGGGCCTTGTCTCTCTCTCGGATTATAAGTTGATCGTCAGGGACGGGAAGTGGATTTCCACACAGAAGGACCAAATCCTCCAGGAATTCGAGAAGCGGCTTGCTGCTGCGCGGGCCAAGTGAGCTCGGCATCTCAACTGTGAGGACGACGCCATATAGGTGACGAGCTGACCGGCTGGCGGCTGCTCGCCCAATTGTAGTCGGGAGTGAGGTTTGTGAGATCAAAGCTTCTCGCTGATCCCTGGGTACTGATAAGTGTGCTTTTGTTGGTGGGGCTTGTGTTTCTCGTGGTCTACCCGCAACTCTGGATAGCCAGGGAGAGCGTATCTTCTCCGACAGGCACCAGCATCGGGAACTACGTCAAGTTCTTTACAGATCAGAAGTTCCTGGAGTCCCTGTGGAACAGCGTGTGGACTTCGGTGCTTGCGATGGCGTTTGCGGCGCTGATTGCGGTCCCCCTTGCATACGTTCTGGCCAAGTATGAGGTGCCTTTCAAAGCCGGCATACTCTCGCTTGTCACGATGTCATCGATCTCCCCGCCGTTCCTTGGGGCTTATGCCTGGGTCATACTTCTCGGCCGGTTCGGAATCCTCTCGGAGCTCTTGAGGTCCTGGGGTATACCGTTTACCACGATTGTAGGCCCCAGGGGCATCGTTTGGGTGGAGGCGTGGATAACATTCCCGCTCATCTTCTTGCTGGTATACGACTCGCTGGTTTCGATAGACCCTTCGCTGGAAGAGGCCTCCATGAGCGTGGGAGCCGACAGGCGACAGACCGCGCTGTCTGTATCATTGCCGCTGGCCCTGCCGGGAATCCTGACGGGCTGTTACCTTTCGTTGATGGCAGCGTTCGCAGACTTCGGGACTCCGATGATCATTGGCGGCGGTTTTCCGGTGCTCCCGGTCCTCGTTTACGGTGAATTTCTCAGCGAGGTGGGGGGTGATCTGAGGATGGCATCCACCTCGAGCGTCGTGATGGTGGCGGTATCAACGGCGGTCCTCCTGCTCCAGAGATACCTGGTGGTCAGGAAGACTTATGCTTCCATCACCTCTCCGCGACGCGCGATTCCGGCGCGGTCTTCCAGGCTCGGCACGACACTCCTTACGCTGTGGGCGTTCCTGGTCCTCATCATTTCTTTCACTCCGCACATCGTGGTCCTGGTGACATCATTTTTCAAGTGGAACTTTGGGATAGTCACGCCCACGTTCACTTTAGCTAACTACAAGCGCCTTGCCTCTCAGTCGCTTCTCCCGATCCCTATGAGTTTCTTCCTGGCAGGCGTGGCTACGCTTCTGGACGTGCTGGTGGGAACCATGATAGCCTACATCATAGTGCGGAAGAAATACAAGTTCCTGTCTCCAGCCTTGAACGGGCTCGTGATGATTCCATACATAATCCCCGGCACCGTCCTGGGTATCGGACTAATAATCGCGTTCAACACAAGGCCTTTGCTGCTTACGGGGACTTGGATGATCCTCTGCCTGGCATATTTCATCAGAAAACTCCCCTTTGCTGCAAAGGCTGCGGAATCTGCCCTGTACCAGGTCCACCCGTCGCTCGAGGAGGCTGCTCTTAGCGTGGGAGCGACCCCGCTGCGGACGTTCAAAGATGTGGTCGCGCCCATGATCCTGCCTGGCATAGTCACAGGCGGTACGATGGCGTTCCTCATGAACATAACAGAGATCAGCTCTACGGTTATCCTGTACTCCGCACCATGGATAACCATGGCCGTCGTGATTTTCATCAACGCAACAATGGCTGGGAGCGACTTCGGCATTGCCTCGGCGATGACGGTCGTGCTGATGGCCTCGGTGTATATTCCGTTGTACCTTATGAACAGGTTTGGTCGCATAAAGGGCGTGCAGGTCATCGGCTAGGCGTGCTGGGAGAGCCAGGAATGGAGGAAGCGGGACTCTGCGGTGTCTGGGTTGGGTGTCCGGGTTGATGGAGCGTGCATTCGGAAGAGGGTGGCAGTGTGGAGGCGTCTTTTCTCGAAGACCTTGCGTGCCAGGTTGCAGGGGCAGTGTATGACAGTTGTTCTCGTCTGGGGCTGGTGCGTCCCCTTGACGTTGTCGTCGGCAGGAACCCATATGGCGATGCGACGCTCGAGATAGACCGCATCGCGGAAACCGAGGCGCGCAGGGTGATCGAGAAGGCGGGGATACCTTGCGTGTTCATCTCGGAGGAGTCCGAGGAATCGTTCGTGGGGGAGGGCGAGCCTCAACTCGTGGCGCTCCTCGATCCGATCGATGGCTCCGGCAACGCTGCCCGCGGAATGAGCCTGTATGGAACGTCTGTTGCCTTTGCCCCTTATAAGGCCGGGCGTCTGTCGTCTGATGACATCGTAGCGGCAGCGGTGATGAACCTGGGCACCGGGGAGCTGTTTTCGGCGGCCAGGGAGCGTGGAGCCCGGCTCAATGGCAGGCGGATCACCTCGTCCTGCGTCACCGATATCCGCGAGGTGATCCTCGCTCTGGATGCCAACGGAGCGTTCGGCTGGGTGGACCGCATACTGCCGGTGCTTCGGTTGATCAAAGATGTCAGGCGCCTTGGCAGCAGCGCGCTGGAGCTGTGCTACCTCGCGGCGGGTT
>DUSO01000147.1 GCA_012842565.1 Bacillota bacterium | reverse complement strand
GACGCCGTGCCTCAGGATTATGATCTTCGAATCCTGCCCGCCTATTTCGATCACCGTCTGCACATCCGGCACCTCCCGGGAGGCGGCGACGGCATGGGCGGTTATCTCATTCTTTACGCAGTCGGCCCCGACGATCACCGATGCGAGGATACGGCCGCTCCCCGTGGTGCCGACGCCGAGCACCTCCAGGTCGGGAAGAGCCCTCGATGCATCGCGGAGACCCTGTTGGATCATCTTGATCGGCTGCCCTTGAGTCCTGAGGTACCCGGTATAGGCCACATTGCCGGATTCGTCCAGGACAGCCACATTTGTGCTGACAGAACCAACATCTATACCGATGTAACCGCGCATTCTCCGATTTCTCCCAACCGCACCCGTCTCTGCATGATGAGGTCAGTAAATGCCTCGAGCCTGGTTATGACCCCTACGTCGGAGGAGTGCTCATCGAAGACAAGGGTCATCACGGGTATTCCAAGCTCCTTTGAGACCCTGGGCAGGATGCTCTCGGCGACTATCTCCGGCATGCATGTAAAGGGCATCACCTGTATTACCCCGTCAAACCCGCGCCGCGCATACTCCACGGTGTGGGCCACGGTATCCAGGCCGTGTCCTCCCACGAAGTGCCCGAGGTAAGGCCGCGCGAGCGATAACAGCGGATCGGGCCTCAGAATCCTGAAGATGTCCCCGATTACATGGCGCCTTATCCAGTCGCTCAGGTAGATGGAACGCTCGACCTCACATCCGAGCTCACCGAGCCTTGTCTCGACCTCCAGGTTGACGAATGGCTCGAGCACCACGTATATCTCGCCGACGAGCCCGACCCTGGGGGGTGGCGGCCCGTCCTGCCGCTGCGGGATGCCTGCCAGCCGGCTGAGTCCTCGATTCACGGCCGCCCTTGTGGCATCTATGGTTTCAGCCCTGTCGACCTCGGCCAGGATGTCGGTCATCGTCCTGGTGGTCTCGCCGCGCGTGACCTCACGGGGCCTGACCTTCACGGCAAGCCGGTTGAGGCGGTCGATGCCGGTCACCTTCTCCCAGCAGAGGCGGAGCGCATAGATTACGTCCCTGGGTTTCACCGGCCCCACCAGGCTGCCCAGCTGCTTGAGCAACGGCCCGATCTTGCCCTGGGGAGGGTCGATTATAAACATGGTGAATTCATATCCCAGGCCCTGCAATATCTCCCTTTCCACCTCTCCATAGAACCCAAACCTGCAGGGCCCTATACCCCCGGCCATCACTATGGTGTCTGCTCCCCTCTCTATGGCCTCTATATAGTTGCCCACGTTCACCTTGAGGGGCAGGCAGGCAAACTCCGGGGAATTCTGGCACCCCAGTGAGAGCGTCCTCTTGCTTGACGGCGGGGGGAGGACGACCTCGAGCCCGAGATGACGGAACAATGCCCCTATCGGGATGTAAAGGTGTCCCATGTGAGCAAAGGTGAGTTTCACGCTGACTTCCTCCGACGAAGCATGTCCATGAATGCCTCAACACGTGTGACCACACCGGCTTCACCAGTGTGTTCGTCCAGGGTGATGCTCATGAGCGGAATATCCCCGGAGCGCTTGGCCTCTCTTTCGATGAGCTCTCCAACTATCGAATCGAGCCCACAGCCGAACGCGGTGATGTGCAGGCAGCCATCGACAGAGCGTGAGTGCAGGAAATGGAATGCTGCACCCAGTATCCTCCGGCCGAGCGTCCAGAAGAGCCACCTTGGCAGGTTCTGTGCCTCCTTTTCCACCACCTCGTCAGGTAACATGTCACAGGTGATCACTCTGCACCCCGCATCCCGAAGCCTTGAAAGAATAGACATACTCGCGTAGGAATCGTATATCAGGTATGGGTGGCCGAGGATTCCTACTGATATGGTATCATCCGGCCCGGACAGGATGGCATCCTGGTTTGCGGCCGCAACCTCCCCGAATTCGCCGGTATACCCCTCATAAGCCCCGTCGTGTCCGGCAAGAGACAGGGATATGGCGGATTCAGGCATATTCCCCGCCACGAGGAGATCCTTGAACCTCCTCAGGACCACCTTTGACTTCTGGTAGGCCTTGTGTATCGCCACCCTGCTCCGGGTGAATATGCTACCAGTTCGCATTATCTCGGAGTGGAACTCCCGTTCATTCTTGCTCAAGTCAATACATGGGTCAATTAGCCGGCCGTCAGCCGGCATGGCCGCCCTGATCATGTCAGGAAGCCCCATGAACTTCGGGCAGATAAACGCCCTCCTCTCGACGCTGACCAGCCTTGGCACGAAGATGCGATCGGCCGAGTCCAGGAGAGAGGCCACATGTCCAAAGAATACCTTGACCGGCATGCACGCTTCATCTACTGCCAGCCTGACACCCTGGTCGAGCAGACCCTTGTTGGTTTCTCGTGAGACAACGACATCGGCGCCCAGCTCTTTGAAAAATGTCGCCCACATTGGATAGTAATAGTAATAGAGCAGGGCCCGGGGAATTCCTACCGTCATGTATAGATCAACCCCATGGGCTTGCATGTCCATATCTTGCCCGAATATGTATATTTTCTTCTGAGCAAGGCAAAATCCTCCATGTATGCTCTATTGTGCACATCATTGCCCGGGGCGGGGCGGCGGGGCACAGGCGAGGTGCGGATGCGCACTTTAGCTGCGGGGCGTGAATATGAGCGCGATGATTGTCCCGAAGAAGACCGCTGCGGCAAGCCCGAGCCCTGTAAACTCGAATACCCCCGTGAGAAGACCTACCCACCCAAGCTTCTGGGATTCCACCATGACGCCGCGCACCAGCGAGCTCCCAAAGCCTGAGACGGGAATGAGAGCACCGGCACCGGCGAGCTTGATAAGGGGCTCATAAAGGCCTATCCCCCCCAGTACGGCACCGAGCACGGTAAAGAGGACCAGCATGTGGCCGGGCGTAAAGGTCGTGTTGTCAAGGATCAGCTGGCCGAGGCCACAGATAAGCCCGCCTATGAGAAAGGCCAGAATATATGTCATCGCAACCCGTCCTTTCTTCCGCATGTATGCACACTGACACGTGTTGATCCGGCCTGGCCGGCAGGAGGCCCCTGGTGGCCCTGCCCACGGTCTCAGGCTTGTTCTATCACAAGCGCATGAGCGATGCCGGGTATCGTCTCTCCCTGCTGGAAAGAGAGGGGGCTGAAGAGGGCACCGGTCGATATGAGCAGTACCTTCTTTATGAGGCCTCTCAACATGCTCTTGTAGATGTGTCCCATGGCGACCACCCCGGAACAGGCGCACCCGCTCCCTCCTGCGCCAACATCCTGGTCCTGCGAGAAGATCATGAGGCCGCAGTCGTTATAGTTGGGCCCCAAGACGATCCCCTTGTCCTTGAGCACCTCACCGAGCATGACCGTACCCACCCTGCCGAGGTCTCCCGTCAGGACAAGGTCATAGTCCTCAGGCCTGGTGTTTGTATCTGATAGATGCCAGAAAAGGGTATCCGCGGCTGCCGGTGCCATAGCAGACCCCATGTCACTCGAGTCCTTGATGCCCAGGTCGATCACCCTTCCCACAGTCGCACAGGTTATGCGGGGTCCCGTGCCCTGGCTCTTGAGGATGGCGGCTGAAGCGCCCGTCACCGTCACCTGGGCCGTGACCTTCCTCTGGATATTGAGCTCGATCGGGTATCTGTACTGGCGTTCCGCCGTCTGGTAGTGGCTGGACGTCGCCGCCAGGACTGTATCAGCAAATCCCCCGTCTATGAGCATCGCCCCGAGAATCAGAGACTCCGCGGCGGTCGAGCATGCCCCGTAAAGGCCGAGATAGGGCGCCGTTATCTGTCTCGCCGCGAAGCTCGAGGATATTATCTGGCTCAGGAGGTCTCCGGCCAGCATGTACTCCAGGTCCTCAGGTTTGAGATTTGCGGCGCTGAGCGCGATATTGCATGCCTCCTCCAGGATCTTGGTCTCGGCCCTTTCTGGCGTCCTCTGCCCCATTGCAAGGTCGGGCAAGATAACGTCGAAGTCAGAAGCGAGGGGCCCCTTGCCTTCCATGGGCCCCACCACCGTACCCGTTGCAACAATCACCGGCGGAGTTGAGAATCTTACTGTCCTCTTGCCCTGTCTCTTTGCCGCCAAACCATCATCACCCCAGGATGCCGCCGGCCCGGCCGCATCTAAATCACCATTAGATCACCATCACATCCCGGGCCGCGGCCGCACTCGGACTGCGCTTTACGTTGCCAGCATGCGGATAATCCCGATCAGCACCGCCGAGACTATGCCGAATACCAGCACGGGGCCGGCTATGATGAACATCTTGGATCCCATCCCCAGGACATAGCCTTCTCTCTTGAAGTCCATGGCTGCTGCGACTATAGTGTTGGAAAACCCGGTGATGGGCACTGCCGCGCCGGCTCCTGACAGCTCTCCCAGGTCATCATAGATGCCGAGGCCGGTAGCCAGGGCACCAAGGAATATCATCACAGCCAGGGTCGGACCCGCCGCTTCGTCTACGGTGAGACCTCTCGCCGTGAAAAACTCCAGCACGGCCTGGCCTATCACGCATATGGCGCCCCCTACGACGAAGGCGAGGAGAAAGTTGCGCAGTATAGGGGGCCGTGGCTTGTTTTGCTTGACGATCTCCTGGTACCTGGCCTGCCTCCTGCCAAGTTCGGCCTCATCCAGTGGCACTTCATAACCCTCCCAGGTGTTGCCTGATGTAATCCAAACCCTGATGCAATCTAAACAATGGTCCGGGCCTGCCGCCGCCTCAGGGGTTCAGGTACCGTCGACCTTGAAGGCCACCTGGACGTCGGCCTTGTACTTGGTGATCCGGCCGTTTTCCACACTTGCCGTCATATTGGTGACTTCAACGCCTGTGATATTACGGACCGTCTTGGATGCCTCGCTTACGGCGTTTCGCACTGCCTCATCCCAGCTATTCGGCGATTCACCCAAGAACTCGATGACCTTTACGACAGTCAATTGGATCCCTCCTTGTATGACGTTTTCAAATCAGCTACTCGAGGTCAGGGATTAGTATTTCAAGTAGGCCGGGGTTTAATTCCGCCCGGGGGAATACTTCGAGGGTGACGGAGGAGAACACGGAGAACACTTCGAGGGTGAAAGGAGTTAAGGAACTCATTAAGGAACTCAAAGAAGTAGGACGCATGGAACGGGAGAATCAAGCAAGCTCCTGGCGGATGGTCTTGAGCGCTTTTTTTTCAATGCGGCAGACCTGGGCCTGGGATAGGCCGAGTAGCCTCGACACCTGTTCCTGGCTCAAGTCCCGGAAATACCGCAGGACTAGAATACGCCTTTCACGCTCAGGGAGCTGGCGAATGGCTTCCCTCAAGGCCAGGGACTCGAGCTGCCCGCAAACATCGTCGTCGTCCGGCTCGGAGATCTGGTCTATGAGCCTTATGGAACGGTCGCCATCCCCCTCGTCCATCTCATCAAAGAGAGAGATGGGAGGCGATGCCGCCTCCAGCGCCCGGGCAATTTCCTCCGGGGATTTCCCAAGCGCCGACGCGAGCTCCCCGATACTCGGCTCGTAGCCCAGTTGCGTTACGAGTTCGGCGCGTTTCTGGTGTACCCGGACCGCCAGTGTGCGGAGACTCCTTGCTACCTTTAGCGGCTGGTAGTCCCTGAGGTGCCTCCTGATTTCCCCCAGTATTACCGGTACCGCATACGTGGAAAACTTTACATCAAATGCCGGGTCAAAGCGGTCGATAGCCTTGAGGAGCCCGAGACAGCCTGCCTGGAACATCTCGTCCAAGTCTTCCCCGGCATCCTGAAACCTGGACGCTATGCTCATCACGAGCTTGAGATTGGACTTTACGATCCTGTCCCGGGCCTCGAGGTCTCCAGACCTGGCCCTTTCGAGAAGGCTGAGGAACTCCTCATGAGACAGGATCTCTGCTTCGGGGAAACGTAAAGAGCGCGCCTCACCCGCCATGGCATCCACCCCCCGGAAAATCCCTCATGCACTGCGGGCTGGGCGCTTTCTGATGACAACCCGGGTACCTTTGTTTTCTTCAGAGTAGACCTCGAGTTCGTCGGCCAGGGCCTCCATGATGGTAAAGCCCATCCCGAGCCGGTCTTCCCGGGTGGTGAAGGCAGGCTGCATCGCCCGCTTGACATCGGGGATCCCCCGTCCTTCGTCTTCGACTATCATCTCCAGGGTCCCGTCAGCGATGGTTGCCCGCAATCTGACTATCCCCGGGCGGCCGGGGTACCCGTGGATTATAGAGTTGGATACCGCCTCGGAGGTCAAAAGCCTTATATCGTCGATCTCCTCCAGGACGAAGGAATTGATCTGGGAGGCAAAGCAGGCCATGGCTACCCTTGCGAATTCAACATTCTCGGGGACGGCCGGAAACTCGATCTCGACATAGTTTGTCACCTTGTTTGTTGCTGGCACCCGGCTCCACCTCCCCTCAGGGCGGCAATTGCGTCCGCCTCGGTGTCGAAGGCATCGATGAGCTTGAAGAGCCCCGCCAGCTCAAAGACCTTGCTGATCTGGTGGGGAAGCGAGCACACCACCACTCGCCCCCCGCGCTGGGATAGCCGGCGATAGCGTCCCAGGACGGCCCCCAGCCCTGAGCTATCCAAAAAAGTGACTCCTGCCATGGACAATAGCAGGAGGTTTATGTCCCGGTAGTCGCGTTCCAGAGCACCATCCACGGTATCCCTGAATTCCGGGGCAGTCCTCAAATCGAGTTCGCCGGATACACGGGCGAGCAGTATATCACCAAGGGGCTCGATGTCAACCCGCATGCCATGACCTCCTCGTGGACCGTACAGCTGTAGTTTCCTATTCTGCGGACATCGCCCCTTTCCTGCTCCCTTACAAAAAGAGACAGGAATCGACCATTGCCGAGGATTACCCCTTTCCGAAAATCGCTCTGAAGAGATCCCTTATCATCCTGAAGAGTATCTGGAATATATTGCCTCTTTCAACGCCCTCCTTTGCCACGAGGTCCACCGCCAGGAGCTCCTTGCCGTCCGCGCGGGCCACGATTTCCCCAAGCTTCTGGCCCTTTGCAACCGGGGCCACCACCCTGTCCCCGAGCCGGGTCTCTACCTCGACCTTGCCCTCCTGGCCCCGTTCCACGCACGCCACCGCATCATCGCGTGCAACGACCGGCACCTTTTCGGAGCGGCCGCGGAGCACCTTTACCTCGGTTATGACCTGGTCCCGCT
>DUSO01000146.1 GCA_012842565.1 Bacillota bacterium | reverse complement strand
TCGCCTTACGTAGGGAATCTGTTCTATGCACGACATTCATGGCACTCTCTACCCGCGTTACCTGCGTGGCACCCCCACCACCTGCGGGGCAGGCCCGCAGCAACCCGGCAAGAAGCCCGGCTACAAAGCCATCGCCGGCCCCCGTTGTATCTACTGGAGTCACCGCAAAGCCGGCTTCCTCGATTGTGAAGCGCCTTGTAGAGAGCGTACAGCCCCGTGCACCCCGGGTTATCACTATAGCGACCGCCCCCGGAGCAAGGGCCTTTAATTTCTCGAGGCCGGCGGGTATCTGCGTTGCGCCCGTAAGAAACTCCAGCTCCTCAGCGCTTGCTTTTACAATATCCGCCGACGGCAGGGCGGAGATTATGCCCTCCCTTGCGGATCGCTCATCAGGCCACAAAGGCAGCCTCAGGTTGGGGTCATATGAAACAAGGACCCCGGCTCGCTTCGCAGCCTCTATCGCGACCATGGTTGCCGACCGTACCGGCTCGTTGATAAGCGATATGGATCCATGGTGAAAGATTTGCGCGGCACTTATGAGCTCAAGGTTGACCTCGGAAGGCTCGAGGAGCATGTCAGCACTGGGGTGGCGGTAAAACATAAATTCGCGTTCGCCCCCGGGGCCCAGAGACACAAAAGCGAGGGCGGTCCTGGCCTTGGCCTCGAACACGACCCCCGAGACGTCTACCCCATTCTTCGCAAGAAGGTCAACGAGCGACTTCCCAAATTCGTCATCCCCGATCTTTCCCATAAACCCGGAAGATAGACCCAGGCGCCGGACTCCTACTGCAACGTTGGCCGGTGCTCCTCCCGGCGCTTTCTTAAACACTGTAGCTTCCCCAAGCGAAACTCCTGATCTTAGTGGAACGAAATCGATAAGTAGTTCTCCCATAGTTAGTACGTCTAACATCCTGCTATCTCCTTTGGTGAAACATACCGGCGGGGATCTTATTCGCCGAGGTATGTACCTATAACTCTAGCATCATGCAGCAATTCTTGAGCCGTCCCGGATAACACTATCTCCCCGGTTTCAAGGACATAACCGCGGTGGGCGACCTCGAGGGCCATTTGGGCATTTTGTTCTACCAGCAGTATAGTTACACCTTCAGCATTGAGTCTTTTGATAACCTCAAAGACCTCATCCACTAAGACAGGTGCCAGCCCTAAAGATGGCTCGTCCAATAGTAAATACTTGGGGTTGGCTAACAGAGCCCGGCCTATGGCCAACATTTGTTGCTGTCCTCCGCTTAAATTCCCACCCGCTTGCTTTTGCCTTTCCTTGAGAACTGGGAACACCTCAAAAACATGCTCTAAGGTTTCGGCTATCCCCGCTCTGTCATGACGACGCACAAAAGCGCCCATTTCCAAGTTTTCCATAACTGTCAGCTGAGGAAAGATCTGCCTCCCTTCAGGTACACAGGAGATACCTCGGCGCACGATTTCGGAGGTTGGCATCTTGGTAATGTCCTCACCATTTAGTAAAATCCGCCCACGAGTTGGTTTTAGCAGCCCCGTTATCGTTCGCAGAGTGGTTGTTTTACCAGCCCCATTGGGTCCTATTAAGCAGAGCACTTCACCCTCATTAATCTGGATGTCGATTCCTCGTAGAGCCTCGGTCTGGCCGTAGCTAGCATGGACGTCCTCCAGTACAAGCATCTTTCTCGCCCCCTAATGTTTTCGATACCGTTTCCCAAGATAGGCCTCGATAACCTGGGGGCTGCCACGTACCTCTTCCGGTGTACCTTCTTCAATCTTATTTCCGTAATTCAGGACAGAAATCCTGTCGGCAACGGCCATCACCAACCTCATACGGTGCTCCACAAGAAGTATTGTAACTCCTGAATCACGTATTCGGAAGATCAAATCGCGTAGTCCTGGAATCTCGACAGAGGGTAGGCCCGCCGCTGGCTCATCAAGGCAGAGAAATTGACAGCCCGTCGCCAAAGCGCGGGCAATCTCTAATAAACGCCGCTGCCCATAGGGAAGGCTGGCAGCTGATACGCTTTCCCTATCCTTTAAACCGACAAACTCTAAGAGTGAACGAGACTTCTCCAGCAATTGCGCTTCTTCTTTCCTTGCCACGGGTAAACGGCCGAGTGAGCGAAAAAAGTCAACATGTCCGCGCAATGCAGCCGCCACTCGGACATTATCTAAAGCCGTCATGCGGGAAAATATGCGCAGATTTTGGAACGTTCTGCAGATTCCACACTTTGTGATTACATACGGAGATAAGCCTGTAATATCTCGCCCATTGAATTCTATCTTACCACTTGTGGGTCTCAGGACCCCGGTAATCAAATTGATAAAAGTAGTCTTACCAGAGCCGTTTGGGCCGATAACAGCATGTATAGTCCCCCGGTCAACCCGTAAACTTACGTCGTTTACGGCGACGACGCCCTCGAAATGTTTGGAAAGTCCTGTTACCTGAAGCATCTTCCGCTTTGCACCCCTTTTTATGGCCGGCTAAGGGCGACTGATCCCCGGTACTGATTTACCAAGTTGAATTCTCAACCGTTCATACAGAGTCTCGACTATACCAATCAGGCCACGCGGAGAGTAGATGATAGTCAAAAGGATGCAAGTTGCATAGACAATCATATACCATTCCTTGAGGAAGCGAAGGGCTTCCATAAGGAAGGTCAGTATCACAGCCCCCAAAACTGCACCGGGGACGGAGCCCAGCCCACCCACGACCAGCATGCTAACAAAACCAAAGGAATACGTTGTGACGAATATCTCAGGGCTAATATACCCCTGAAAACTAGCAAAGAGGGAACCG
>DUSO01000145.1 GCA_012842565.1 Bacillota bacterium | reverse complement strand
TATGTCCGCGACGTTCACAGCAGCAAAGAAATGGCCGACCCCCTGCGGCTTATCTAGATCCTGGTAAAGCGGCCCGACCGACGAGAGAAACCTGGCTCCTGACAGAACCCCGCTCAATATGTCGACTGCTTCGGCCAATCCAGAACCCTTTACGCCCCCAAGGGGCGCCATCTGACCCCTCAGGGCTTCCTGCGGATCGGTCGTCGGGTTCCCGTTTTTGTCTAGAGCCCACCCGGGAGGTATCGGCCTGCCCAGCCGGGCCGCCTCAATGATTCTGCCTCGCGATACAGTGCTGCACGCTAAATCCAGCACGAAAGGACACTCGTCGCCGGTGGGAACAGCTATGGCAATGGGGTTCGTGCCGAGGAGCAACCTCGAACCGCCCCACGGCGCCATGGTCGGGTTGGCGTTGGAGAGCGCAACGCCGATGAGGTTTCTGCTCGCCGCCATCAATGCGAAATAGCCAGCTGCGCCGAAATGGTTGCTGTTCCGCACTACTACTACGCCTACGCCGCCTGAAAGGGCGAGCATGATGGCATGTCTCATCGCAACGGAGGCCGCGACCTGGCCGAAGGCGTTGTGTCCGTCAATGCAAGCCACGTAACCCCGTGACACGACGCACTCGGGCTTAGCCTTGGGATTAATTGACCCGGCGAGGACTCGCTTGATATATACGGGAAGCTTGGACACACCGTGAGAGGTTATCCCACGCATATCGGCGAACAACAGCGAATCGGCCACGATGGACTGTTCCTCGTCCCCAGCACCCACAGCGGCTAGGGCCTCCATAGAGAACCTCCGCATTACGCTCACGGGGACGCAAATCTGGTTCGACATACAGAAAGCCCCCCAAATGTCGACCGAGCGCCGACGGCAGAGTCGGCAAGCTCAAAGCTTTTTACAGAACGTCAAGGTTTGCACAAGAAGTATGATGCAAGCAGTATGCCAGCACGTCAGAGGCGCAGCAATGCTGATCGGGAGGGCATGATGAATTGAACGGATGCGACCGGGCCTATTGCATACTGTGTGACTACATTACGACACGCAATCTTTTCTTGCACTCTGAAAGTCGGACCACTTCTTGAGTTTGCGCCAGAGAGTTGTCGTACTTATGCCTAACCGGCGCGCGGCTTCCTTTTTCGACCAATACGATTCCCGCAACGCTGCAAGGATAGCCTCTTTCTCGAGGGTCTCCAGGTCGGCGGGACCTGGCCAGTAAGACGATGAAAGCGCAGGCGTCGCGGGTTGCCGCTCCGGAGAATCTTGCCCAGACGCGGTTTCCGCCACAGAACGGCAGTTTGGACCCAGGACGGCTCGAACCGCCTGAGCGGTGACTACCCCTGCGTCAACTGTAACCACGAGCCTCCTTATCACGTTGAGGAGTTCGCGGACGTTTCCAGGCCAGTCGTGCTCCTCGAGCACCCGGAAAGCATCATCCGACAGTGTGACACATGGTCGTCCGCTTTCGGTCGAGGTTCTCTTTATGAACGCGTTCGCTAGATCTCTTATGTCTTCCCTGCGATCCCGTAACGGTGGGACTCGTATCATCAGCGTGCTTAGCCGGTAGAATAGATCCTCCCTAAATCTCCCCTGCTTCATCAACTCATATAGGTCCTGGTTGCTTGCCGAGATGACGCGGACATCCACGGGAATCGCTCTATCCGAACCCACGGGCCAGACCTTTCCTTGCTCGAGGACCCGCAACATTCCGGCTTGAAGCTCAAGGGAGGCGCTCTCGATCTCATCAAGGAAGATGGTGCCGCCGCTGGCTAGCTGGAATAGCCCTGGCTTGCCGCCGCGTACCGCCCCGGTGAAGGCTCCATTCTCGTAGCCAAACAACTCGCTTTCGAGGAGAGTCTGTGGAATGCCTGCGCAGTTGACCGCCACAAACGGCCCGGTAGCTCTGGGGCTGGCGTTGTGGATACCCTGGGCGAGAAGTTCCTTGCCTGTCCCCGTCTCACCGCAAAGGAGAACCGCGAAGTCGGTGCGCGCGTAGCGCAAAGCCATATCAAGGGTGGCGCGCATCACAGGGCTTCGGCCCACAATATCGCTCAAACGGTGGGTGGCTGAGAACTCGGTCTTGATAGGTCGTATCCCACCGGCCTTCTTCCCGCGCCTGTCCTTGGGCTCTAACTGCACCAGCCATCCGCAGGTTGTCTCGCCCAGTGACAACGGGGTAACCTGTACTGCGAGCCCCTCCAGTATTCCGAGTGCGTCCTGCTTATCACCGCTGATATCCGAGCTTGCGGTCTTAGCCATAGGGTCCAGCAGCCAGCCAGCGTCCGCGCCGACAAGCTGCGCGCGGGACATCCCGAGCAGGGCCGTTGCCGCGCTGTTGGCTGTCTGTACCCGCCCTGACGGGTCGATCAACACAACCCCGGTGCGGACGAGCTCCGCAAGGGCCGCGATCTGCTGATCGAAAACCTTGCGCGCCCCAGCTGAACCCCTGGTCTGGATAGCTTCCCTTATGGCCTGCCGGACAGATTCGACGCCCGATTGGAGGAGCACGCCTTGCGCGCCGTACTGCGTTGCCAGCTGAACAGTGAGGGTCTCCCCAATGACCACGCGAACCCCGGCCTTCAGCAACTCGAGCACGGCGTCTCCGGCCTCCTTAGAGGACCTGAAAGGAACGGTCGAGACTTCTACGCCCATAAGGTCGGCCATGCTGGCTACGCTGGCTATCATGTCCGGGTACTCGGCAACCCCGATGGGTCCACCAAGCGCCGCAGCGTCCCGGAGCGCCCTTGCAATATCGTGGCCGCCGATGGGTATGCATATGACCGGGACGTCGATGCCGCTGGACATGATCTGCATGGCGGTGCCCCCTCGACTTATGATCACTTCCACACCTGCGTAACGCATCTCACGCGCTACCCTGACCCCTTCGTCCAGCAGGCCCAGGGCGACCCAGATCGGCTCCGAGAAGTCATGGGCTGCAATAGTGCAGGTCTGCACGAGGCTTCTGTATGGACTGACGATGCCTATACGAGCGTGATGCTTGTTCATATCCTCCCCACCCCCATCGAGGGTCTTCCAAGGTCGCGGAGTAGGAGCGGAGCGCCGTGCTACCCTCCGGCAGTCGGTTTCTCCGTCCCCCTCCCCAAACCGAACATGCCAGTTACCCGGCATTCGGCTTTCCGTCGGGTTGCTCAGTCGGCATTTACTGACTAAGTCGTGCCTGCATTTCCTGGATTTGGGGCAAGGTGATTCACCCTGTCGTGTTTTTCGATGGTGCCGGCCACAGGCCAGCATGAAGGACTATTGCGGAAGCGGTTTGCAGGTATTATGGGTGACAACTCACAGAGAATATCTTCCTCGTCATAGAGGCGCCGGGCCAGGTCCTCATGTTTCAGCTAGATCTTTTCGATGAATTCCGTCAGGCGTTCCCGACGCCGCGGCGCCTCCTGCGCCTCTGTAGGATGATCAATTTGAACCACCTCTTGCAACTGCGCGGGGTCCCGGACCTGACGTGCAGGGTCTATGACCCCTTCATGGGCCACCCGATATGGGCTATCCGGTTGAAATCCTGCATTCATTACATGAGCTGTTTGATCTCCAGGGTCCGCAGCCTGTTCATGGCCGCCGCGATCTCAATAGGCCTTGCAAGGCAGTATTCACCATGAATGAAGGGCGCAACCACGTCCATGCCTTTCTCCGCAATCTCTCGCCCCAGCTTTGCCAGCAACTCCGGGACGGTCGACTTGCCATCGAGAAGCCGCGCCTCCAAATATCGAAGAGCATCGGCAATGAACCGGGTCTGACCGGGATCCACTACCTGTTCCACGTTGCGCAGGTCGATCTCCTCGTGGCCCAACATTATGGTATCAGTACCCCTGGCCTTCGTCTTGGTCCTGCGGTCACCCGGCCTTGCAAAACCAAGAGAAACCGGGACCCTCACAGCCGGGCGAAATCCTTCCCGATCCCCCTCGAGCTCGCGGCCGGTTTTGAAACGCTCGGCGACCTCTCGCGCCCTCCCCGTGACATCCACTGGCCTATATTCATCCATCATAATCACAGTATCGGCGACATCAAGGTAATCGCCGGACCCACCCAGGACAAGCACCGTTGATATGCCCTTTTCGCTGAGAAGGCGCACCCGGTCGATGAACGGGGTAATAGGCTCCTTTTCCTTTGCCACGAGGGCCTGCATCCTGCGGTCCCTAATCATGAAGTTGGTGGCCGACGTATCCTCGTCCACAAGCAGGACCCTGGCACCGGCCTCAAGGGCTTCGATGATGTTTGCCGCCTGTGAGGTGCTGCCGCTGGCGTTTTCCGTGGAAAAATGGCGGGTATCGGCACCGAACGGGAGGTTACTAATGAAATAGCTTATGTCGGTTCCAGTTATGGCCCGCCCGTCTTCGGCGCGGATTTTGACTGCAAATGGCGATGTGACGACAAATTCGCGGCCATCCCCGGGGATGTGATTGTAAACCCCGCGCTCTATTGCGCGGAGAAGCGTGGACTTCCCGTGATAGCCTCCTCCCACGATGAGGGTCACCCCTCTTGGAATCCCCATGCCACGCACCGGACCCCGGTTCGGCGCCCTCATTTCTACTTCCAGGGAAGGCGGAGAAGCAAACGGCACGACATTGCCCCTGTCAAGCGGCCTGTCGTCCACGCCGCTCCGGCGCGGGAGAATGGAGCCATTTGCGACAAAGGCGACCAGCCCATAATCCGGCAAAAGCCCGCGCAATGCTTCAGCATCTTCCGCGACCATGACGTGTTTCTCGAGATCACTAGCCGCAAGGGATTGGTATATCAAGGTTTCCTGGACTATCCTGGGAATAGCCCTGCAACAGATATCCTCCGCTACCCCTCCCAATATCCTCCTCCCCGCGGCAGGGAGGCCGACAGAGAACCTGGCCTCGACCTCATCCGCATTCACTAACACTGAATTCCTGGCCAGGATCTCCTGCCCGGGACGGGCCATGAATACTCGCCCACTCTTACCAGTGCCCTGGCTATGTGTCAACCTGGCCGCAGTAGCACTAAAAAGCCGGGCCAGGTAATCTGCAAGAGCTACCCGCCTTGTTACGCTCTCGAGATAACGAAGAGGGAATTTTGCCACTCCTTGAGAGATCCGGACTCTAAACCTGCTTGGGGGGGCGAATGGATCGGCCTGGACATGGTCCACATAGAGTCGAAACCCAGGAAAAGTATATTCCCCGCGAATATCCTGATAAGCCTTGTATCCCCTGCCGTCAATACGCCTCAAGATTGATGCCAGGTCCTGGTGTGTCAAAGACAATCCGCAAACCTCCTCGGGTAACAAGCCCATTTCTAGCCTTTTCTATTGTTTTACACCAATCCCCGCGATGATTCAACTCCAACTAGTAACCGGCAGTCTGCCGTGTACGATATGACACTTGCAGAGACGATTCTAGAAGGAATACCCTAGCTGGTACCCCATCCATTCCGATCACCTTGAGAGGGGCGGCCACTAGAAAGTAACGCCCGGGGGCTACCCCCGATAATCGCAGGCCCTCCAGGACAAGCACCCCGCCACGAAAAAGCGTGATATGGGTTGGATGGCCTGGCTGGTTTCGCTCGACGCTGAGGGCGTCTATGCCGACACCCCGCACCGGCACGCCGGCCAGGAATTCAGCTGCATCCGGCGCAAGGTACACGAATCCGGGGTCGAAGCCCTCTACATCGGAATTTCTCGTCTTAAGGAGCACAAACTCACCAGGCGCTATATCCTCTGTGCGAAGGTGATCCGCGGTGATCCTATCCTCGACATAGCTCAGGTCAAGGATCCGGCATTCCCCAACAAGGGCATCCAGGGGGAGCTCATGGATTGCAAGGCCACCCGGGATCATGTGAGAAGGGGCGTCCAGGTGGGTACCGGTATGAGAATCTATATGGAGGCGAGTTTCGGCCGCCCCCTCGTTATAGTCGCGGATTCTCTCAAAATCCGGCTGGCGTTTCCCTTCATTCTTATACACCGGCATGCCGCGAAAGATAGGCATCGAAATGTCGTAGACTATCATATCCTTCCCCTTCCCTGCCAGGAACCGGAGAAGTGAGACCTCAGCCGTGGAGCGGCTAGTCCGGCGTAGGGCCCGTCCGGCCCGGCGTGCCATTCTGTCCCTTCCTCCAGAGCTCACAGCGCGTCCAGCCATCATACCATGTTCGTCCATCCCGGCGCAATAGTTCTTCTGCCTCTTTGGGCCCCCATTCCCCGGCGGCATAATTCGGAAACCGTGGCTTCCCGGCGCTGCCCCTCCAGTAATTGATTATAGGCTCCACGAACTTCCACGCTTCCTCGACCTCATCCCATCGTGTAAAGAGGGTCCTGTCACCGCGAATGACCTCCATGAGAAGCCGCTCGTAGGCCTCAGGTGAGTTAAAGCCGACAGCACAGTTTTGGCAGAAGTCCATGCGCACCGGTGCGATGAAACCTGCCTGTCCCGGCTTTTTTGCGTTGAACTGCAGGAATACACCCTCCTCAGGCTGTACCTTGATGACCAGGATGTTTGGCTGGAGGCCGCGGTATTCCTTGAAATACAAGACCTCCGGGAGGGTCCTGAACTCCACGACGACCTCAGTGGACCTTACAGGCAGGCGTTTGCCGGTGCGGATGTAAAATGGTACGCCAGCCCAGCGGAAATTATCTATGTAGACCTTCATCGCGACAAACGTCTCTGTGTTCGAGGCCTGATCCACTTCCGGCTCACCTCGATACCCGGGCACCTCCTCCCCGTTGACCACCCCAGGACCATACTGCCCGCGAATCACATACCTTGTGATCTCTTGAGGAGAAAGCTTTCGCAGGGACCTTAACACCTTTACCTTTTCGTCGCGAACCCTTTCAGTCTCGAGGCTGCTCGGAGGCTCCATCGCCACCATGGTCAAGAGCTGGCACATGTGGTTTTGAACCATATCTCGCAGGGCGCCGGCCTTGTCGTAGTAATCGCCCCGGTCACCCACCCCGTCAGTCTCGGCGGACGTGATCTGAACGTGGTCGATGTACCGGCTGTTCCAGATAGGCTCGAGAAATGCATTGGCGAATCTGATGACAATGATGTTCTGGATCATTTCCTTGCCGAGGTAGTGATCGATCCGGTATATCTGTTCTTCCTCGAATACCTGCCTTACCTTGCGGTTGAGGTCCCGGGCGGATGCGAGGTCATGGCCGAAGGGCTTCTCAAAAACTATGCGCCTGGGTGAGCACTCACCCTCAAGATGAAGCCCTTGCTGCGCGAGGCCCTGCACAATTGGGTTGAAGAGATGGGCGGGCACCGCAAGGTAGAAGATGACAGCCATATCGCGTTCCCCGTCCTGAGCATCGCCCGGTTGCTGGGAGCTCCGGAGGCTTCCCAGGACGCGCTTCAATTCAGCGTACCCGTGTATAGGGTCCTCAAGGTTTGCCCGCAGGTATTGGAACATGCGGGTAAACCGGTCCCACTCCGCGCCATCCTGGACCGGTCGCGAAGAGAATTCACGCACTGACTCCCGAAACTGCATCTCAAAGTCCGCCTGCGTCAAGGCACGACGCCCAACAGCGATTACCGAAAAGTGCCGAGGTAAAAAACCGTCCATGAAAAGGCTGTAGACCGCGGGGAATAACTTCCGCCGGGCCAGGTCTCCGGTAGACCCGAAAATCACCAGGACGCACGGGCTGTCCCCATCTCGGCCCAGAGCTGCCACCCCCCTTACGATGTGGATGTCGATGGCTCGGCCGGGTGACCCCCAAACTCCCGCCTGAGGGCCGCTATTACCTTGCCAGCGAAGCTGTCCTCTTGCTCGGACCGATATCGCATGAACAGTGAAACCGTTATTATGGGGGCAGGTATGCCCAGATCGAGTGCCGCCTTGGCGGTCCAAAGGCCTTCGCCGGACGAATGGACGACTCCGCGGATGCCTTCGAGCCTGGGGTCCTTCCGGAACGCCCGTTCCATGAGGGCCATCAGCCACCCTCTGATGACCGACCCATGATTCCAGACGCGCGCAACTGCTTCAAGATCGAGGTCAAACGGGCCGCGAGCCAAAAGCTCAAAGCCCTCGCCCATTGCCTGGAGCATACCATATTCTATACCATTGTGGACCATCTTTGTAAAATGCCCACTGCCAACAGGACCCGTGTGAAGGTAGCCTTGCTCGACCGAGATATCGCGGAGGAGCGGCTCAATTATGCGGAAAACCTCCGGCTCGGCGCCGACCATGGCGCAAATACCATGGCGGGCCCCCTCAACTCCGCCGCTCGTCCCGACGTCTGCGAATCTAAGGCCCTTCTCTTTAAGGGCATCATACCGTCTTAAGGAATCCTGATAATGAGAATTGCCGCCATCGATGATGATGTCGCCCGGCGACAGGAAAGGGATAAGGGCATCTAGCATTTCATCCACTGCGCCCCCAGCGGGCACCATTAGCCACACGATTCGCGGGCTTGTAAGTTTTTCCGCAAGCTCACGCGGGGAATACGCGCCCAAAACGCCATCTTTTTCCGCCGCGCGAACCTTTTCGGGCGAACGGTTATAGGCCACCACCTTGTGCCCGTGGGAGACCATGTTGAGGGCGAGGTTATATCCCATCCTGCCGAGTCCAACAAGCCCTATTTCCAAGGAAGACCAACCTCCTGTATCCGGAGCAAGACCCAGAGCCGGGTAAGTTTACCTGAAGCGCAGGCACCGCGAGATCGACGAGATCGAGAGGCCTTATTCCCTTAGTTTGATCTCCCCTCAGGGGTGCTATGTGTGCCAAGCCGTGCCTTTCAAGTTCCGCGCGTTCGGCTCGACGCCCCGGTGGAAACGCCCGATCCCATAGCCGGAATTTTTGCCGCCGTTACTCGCAGGCGACCCGGCAACGTGTTACTGCCCGGCCGGTATAGACTTGAGATACATATCCGCCATCCTGTCTACAGCTTCAGCTATGAACAGGATGAAGTCCTCCCTCTCCCCCACCCCTGCCCGCTCCAGGGCATCATAATATTCAAGCCTATCCTCTGGCCTCACAATGGCAATGGGATAGCCATCCCGCATCAAGATGAGATTCATGAGAAGCCTTGCCGTCCGCCCGGTCCCATCGACGAAAGGGTGGATCAATGCAAGCTCGAAGTGTGCAAGGGCGGCGCGTTCAACCGGGTGAACAGCTTGTCCCGCGCCATTAAGCCAGATAGAAAGCTCTCTCATGCGAGCTGGCACGTCCGCGGGCTCCGGGGGAATGTACTTTGAGCCTGATATATAGACCTGCTGGGTGCGGTACCTCCCGGCATTCTCGTCATCTATTCCCCGGAGGATCAATGAATGAATCTGTCGTATCTCCAACTCCGTAATAGGGTCGCTACCCCTCGCCAGTCCCTCGACAAAATCTATGGCACTCTTATGATTGATGACCTCCAGGTGCTCCACGAGCGGCTTACCCCGTACTGTAAGCCCGTGTTTCAAAATGACCAGGGTCTCCTGCCTGGTAATGGTGCTTCCCTCAATGGCATTAGTGGTGTATGTCCATTCGACCTCAATATATTCCTTGAGTTTCCGGAGGACGGCACCCCGAAGAGGTCTATGGCTGTCTATGAATGCCTTCTTGCTATCTATCCTCGCAAGGGTATCGCTGAGCCCCGGTTCCTTCATCCGCGATCACCCTCCCCCCGCCGAATGCTATGATATGAAAAGAAAGGCCGTCTATTACCGGGCCGACGATAATGGTCGAAAGGAACAGCATCGGTAACATCAGGACAGGGGAAGGCATGGCGGATGTGCCAACCCCCCACTCGAAGATATGAATGCCCGAAACTCCTCCAGTCGCCAGTCAGGGTGGCCTAGGCCCAACAGCCACGGCATGGCCTCCTCGGTGAGAACCCAAATGAAGAAATAGCCACCAATGTCAGATTACCATACCCCTCGCCGCAATGGAAGTAGCAGTGCACGGGCAAAGCCGCCCCCATGGGCATGCGTCCCACAAGGGGCAGCAGCCCCGGCATTCCGCCTTTAGTCCCCTAGTCCTTAGGCGGCTCCTTGGGAGGTACAGGCTGACGCGGGGGGAACCAGGGCTTGTTAGTCCCAAACTTGGTATCCAGCACTGCTCCAAGGCCGATGACCGCCACCGCGATAGCAACAATAGCCCCTACCGCGGGAACCCATCCAAGAAGCGCGATAATAAGGGCTCCAACGAACACCTTGACGAGTATCGTCATGGTGGTATTGGCGAGCTTCGCGACCCTGTCGCCGACCAGTACCGCGATCGCGGCGTGCCCGAACATCCCCGCAGCCACATATAACAGCACCCAGACCGGAATAAGCGGGATGCCGATCAGGGTGATCGCCAGGAATATCATGCCGGGCACAAAGAGGAGCCATCCTACGAGCCCGGTAAGCGCCACCCGTCCGATCCTCGCCTCAATTGCTTCAGCCACGGACGCCGTATGATTAGGCCAGATGGCGACAATCACCAGAGATAACACCAGAGCGCCCACAAGCCGGGCGATCCACATCGCGCCAAAGAATCCCCATGGCATATGCCTGGTCCTCCAGTGCATGAAGGGCCACATCATGCCTCGTATTCTGAAGTCGAACGGGAAGCTCCCACTGTTGACATCGCCCTCGACAACGGCTCCTTCGGCCCTATACACCGATCCACCTACGCTTGTAACATCGCCATGCACTCTGGCATTTTGGCCCAGCCTGACCTGAGACCCTATAGATACGACATCACCTTCAACGGTGCCATTTATCTCTACCGGTCCCCCAATTGAAACGGCATCCCCGGTGACACGACCATCCACGGTAACCTTCCCGCCGAAGGATACGACATCACCCTCGACCACCTCATCGGGGGCTACGTATACGGGCCCACCGAAGACAACCGAGCTGCCGCTCTTCCTGTTTTCGGCGAACGCAACTGACGCCATGGCCACCCGGGCAGGTAGGGTACACACGATAGGCACGACCAGCATCGTTGCCACAATCGCAAGCTTAAGGACCGAAAGTCTCCTCTCGGTATTCATGATAAACATCCCTCCTGGTCACAGTCTAATATCCATGAAGTGGACGTTAATCTTTTGCAATTATACCCCCATGGTCCACGTTAATCCTTCGCAATTGTGCCTGTATAATCCGCATGGGGCCTAGCCCTCATCCAACAACAAGCATATGACTCTCATCCAACGGGACTCTCCTGCCTTTCTCCCGGGCCGAACAAGAGGAAACGCAGACTTGCTCCCAGCTTGTGAGGCCTTCCTCATCCGAGTCCTTCCTCATCCCAAAGTTCGATATCGGAGCTTACTCCGTGACCATCCGGGATGGGTTCGTCTTTTGGCGTCACCCCATACAGGCTAACGTCAGG